>NZ_QWFB01000016.1:0-67937 GCF_003576205.1 Achromobacter sp. K91
AGATGTGTATAAGAGACAGGGACTGCCCCGTCGTCATCTTCGTCCAGGCCTGCGGCCTTCCCTTCAGATTCCCTCGGGCGCATCGAGGTTGCTCGCCACCCAGGCGCCCGCGCCGACGGGCTACGTGCGTACAGATTTGATGCGCCGCTAGAGCGGGGTTCGGTTTCGAGTCTTGCGATGCCCGTCAATTGCGGCCGCCCGGGCGGCCGCAATTGACGTACGTTGGGCGTGTCGTCGGGGGTTTGCGCGCTCGCGCGAATGTGGCGGGATGGCTCTTTTTTTGCAAGATCTGCGTTTGTATCAGGAACGAAGATTGCTGGCAGACGGCCTGACCCAAATGCTATTGTTTTTTCCGGCATGGCCGGCACGGGCCGTCCATGCACCACCGGGCGTCCGCGGGCTGCGGGCGCGTATCTTGGAGGCACCCCATGAAGAAAATCTCGATGCTGGTCGCGGCGCTTGCGTTCGCAGGCGCGTCTGGCGCGGCGCTGGCGGAAGACGTGTCGATGTCGTTCCTGAGCGTGGACGGCGTGGGCAAGAGCGCTGGCACGATCACGCTCAAGGACACCAAAGGCGGGCTGCAGCTTACGCCGCATCTGAAGGGCCTGCCGCCCGGCGAGCACGGCTTCCATGTGCATGAGAAGGGTTCGTGCGAGCCTGGCATGGTGAACAACCAGATGGCGGCTGGCGGCGCGGCGGGCGGGCATTTCGATCCCAAGGGCACCAAGGCGCACAAGGGGCCGATGGCGACTGACGGGCATCAGGGCGATCTGCCGTTCATCGTGGTCGCTGCCGACGGCACGGCGACGAAGGCGGTGGTGGCGCCGCATCTGAAGCTGGCCGATGTGAAGGGCCGCGCGGTGATGGTGCACGTGGGCGGCGACAACTACAGCGATACGCCGGCGCCGCTGGGCGGCGGGGGCGGCCGGCTGGTTTGCGGGGTGGTGAAGTAGCCGCTTGGGCGGTCAGGCCGTGCCGTTGCGGCCGTACAGACGGTAGCCTGCGCGTTCGGCGAGGCGGTCGTAGTACGCGGCGACGGCCGGCAATCGCGGCTTGTCGAAGGGCGTGCTGAACCAGCGGTTCACCGACAGGCCGACCGGTATGTCGGCCAGCGAGAACGCGGGGCCGGCGACGTAGCCGCCGGCCTGTTCCAGGCGCCGGTCCAGTATCGCCATGAAGCTCGCCCATTCGCGGCAGGACGCTTCGATCGCGGCGCGGTCGCGGTGGGCGGGAGATTCGCGCACCAGGGCCATGAAGGCGTAGCTCCAGGAACGATTCAGGTCGGTGGCCTGCCAGTCCATCCATTGGTCGACGCGGGCGCGCAGCCTGGGTTCGGCGGGGTACAGGTCCAGCCCGCCGTATTGCGCGGCCAGGTAGCGGATGATGCTGTTGGACTCCCACAGCACGAAGTCGCCGTCCTGGATGACGGGCACCATCGCGTTCGGATTCAGCGCCAGGAAGGCGGGCTCGCTGGTGGGTTGGAACCCGGAGCCCCAATCTTCGCGCTCGAAAGGCAGGTCCAGTTCGGCGCAGGCCCAGAGCACCTTGCGCACGTTGATGGATGAGGCTTTACCCAGGATCTTCAGCATCTTGCCGCCGCCGTGTTGACTGACCGGGGCAGTCTAGCGGGCGGCGGCGGGCGCGCACAGATACAGATTGCCGGTTTTGCGTGCGCAACAGCGTTCAATAGGCGCCGGCTTCGGGCTGGGTGCGCAGGCGCAGCACCGGCGAGGTATACAGCACCACGAATTGCACGGCAAAGCCGGCGGTCGATACCCACAGGCAGGCTTCGACGCCGGCGCGGGCGGCAAGCGCGGCGCCGATCAGCGCGCCGACCGGGCGGGCGCCGAAGGTGGCGGTCAGGATGACGGCGGACACGCGGCCCAGCAGGGCGTTGGGGGTGATTGCCTGGCGCAGCGTGGTGGTGGTGATGGTCCAGAGGATGGGACCCGCACCGAACAGGAAGAAGCCCGCTGCCGCCCACGCGCCGGACGGAAACGCCAGCGTGGAGAGCAGGATGGCGCTTGCGATCAGCGCGGCCAGAGGGCCGGCGGCGATCATGGCGCCGAAGCTCAGCCGCTGTGCGAGCCAGGGCGCGAGCAAGGCGCCGGCCACCATGCCGCCGCCATACACGCCCAGCGTCAGGCCGACGGCCGTGGCCGACAGGCCCAGCCGTTCGATGGCGTAGGCCACGTAGATGGCCTGCAGCACGAACCAGGCGGTATTGAAGAATACGGCGGTCACCAGCACCGGGCGCAGCAGCGGATGCGTGAGGACGAACGCCGCGCCCTCGCGCAGTTCCTCCAGCACGCGGCGGCGCGGCGCTGGGCCGGGAGTGTCGTGGGGCAGGCCGGCCAGCAGCAGGGCCGCCAGCAGCGACAGCACGGTGGCCAGCACATACGCCGAGGGCGCGCCCATCCACCCGACCAGCGCGCCGCCGGCGGCTGGCCCTGCGGAAAAAGCGGTACTGCGGGCCAGTTCCAGCCAGCGGTTGGCGCTGGCAAGTCCGGCGGGCGGGACCAGCCGCGGCACCAGCGCCGGCGCGGCCACGTTGTAGGCGACCGTGCCCACCGCGCCCAGGAAACCGAGCGCGGCCAGCCAGCCCAGATTAAGTCCGCCCGTGGCCAGCAGCGCCAGCAGGCCCAGCAGGCTGGCGGCGCGCACGCATTCGGCGGCGGTCATCAGGGCGCGCCGTGACATCCGGTCGGCCAGCACGCCGGCAGGCAGGGACAGCAGCAGGAAGGGCAGGGTCTGGGCCGTCTGCAGATAGCCCGTCTCGGCAGCGCTGGCGCCCAGCGCCAGCACCGCGACCAGCGGGGCGGCCGCAAGCGCCATCTGTTCGGAGAATTGGGCGGCCAGGTTGGAGGCGGCCAGGCGGCGGAACGCTGAGGGCAGGGCGGGCATGGGGCGCGGACGGCGGAAACGACAAGGGCACGATCATGATCGTGCCCTTGTCCTCCGGCACTCCGTTCCTTGCCATGGGCAAGGCGCGCGCGCCGCTTCGCCTCTTTCTCAGGGGATGGGCGGATAGTCGCCGAAGCCGTCCGGCCAAGGCGTCAGCACTTCATAGCCGGTCTCGGTCACGACCACCATGTGCTCCCATTGCGCCGACAGCGAGCGGTCCTTGGTGACTACGGTCCAGCCGTCGGGCAGTTGCTTGGTCTGGGGCTTGCCGGCGTTGATCATGGGTTCGATGGTGAACATCATGCCGGGCTGCAGCACCATGCCTTCGCCGGGGCGGCCGTAGTGCAGCACTTGCGGATCGTCGTGATAGATCTGGCCGATGCCGTGGCCGCAGTATTCCCGCACGATGCTGAAGTGCTCGCGGTGCGCCACGGTCTGAATGGCGTGGCCGATATCGCCCAGCGTCGCGCCGGGCTTGACGGCCATGATGCCGGCGCGCATGGCTTCGTAGGTGGTGTTGACCAGGCGCCGCGCCAGCGGGCTGGGCTGGCCCACGTAGTACATGCGGCTGGTGTCGCCGAACCAGCCGTCCTTGATAACGGCCACGTCGATGTTGAGGATGTCGCCGTTCTTCAACACCTTGGCCGACGGAATGCCGTGGCAGATTACGTGGTTGGCCGAGGCGCAGATGGTCTTGGGAAAGCCGTGGTAGCCGACGTTGGCGGGTATCGCCTTCTGCACGTTGACGATGTAGTCGTGGCAGATGCGGTCCAGCTCATCGGTGGTGACGCCGGGGCGGACGTGTTCGGCGATCATGTGCAGCACTTCCGCCGCCATGGCGCCGGCCTTGCGGGCCATTTCGATGTCGGCGGCGGACTTGATGGAAACCTTCTTCGCCATTTACGCGGCCTCCTGCTGGGCTGGTTGTGGCAAGCCTTGGGACAAGGAGGCGATGGCGAAGCCCTCGGCCTGTTCGATGCGGATCAGCAGCTGGCAGATGTCGGCGTGGCGCAGCTCGGGGTAGAGCTCGGACAGCATGCCGATGCGCATCCAGTGTTCGGCCTGGGAATTGATGGAGCGGCTGAGCGCGCCGCTGGCGACGCGGAGGTTCTCATGCATCTGCTCGGAGATCTTGACGATGCCCATGGAGTTAATGATCCATATATGGTTTGTATATGGATCGTATCTTACCGCCGATGGGCGGCAGGGCGCAAATCGGGAGGGGGCTAGCGGCCCTTGCCGCGCGCCGTCTTCTTGGCGCCGGCGCGGGGCGCGGCCTCCTTGGGCGGGGGCGCGATGGCGGCGTGCACCTGCTCCATCCACATCAGCGCGTCGGTGTACGACAGGAACTGCTGCAGATAGCCGGGCGACACTTCGCGCATCAGCGACAGTGCGCGGTGCACCAGCTGATTGGAGTTGAGCGGGCCGGCGTTCTTGTGCACCTGCTCCTGGGACTGCCGCACCTGGCGGTCGGCGCTGACCCGCGACCAGACGCCGCGGAAGTACTCCAGCGTTTGCAGTTCAGGATAGGTGGCGCGCAGGTCGGCGGCGCCGCGCGCGTCGGGGCCGGGATCGGCGATATAAGCCGTCAGCGCCGCCAGCGGTCCGGGTTCCGGGATGGCGGAAGCCGGCGCGGGGGCATATTCGGCCGCATCCACGGGCGCGCCTTCCAGCTCGGTCTCGTAGGCCTGGATCAACGCCGCCAGCTTGACGTCCAGCAGTCTGCGGGCTTCGCCGCCCTGTGCGGCTGCGCGCCGTTGCAGCGCGTCCATGAACTGGAAGCGGACCGGGGCCACACGGTCGGCGCCAGCCTCGCGCCAGGCGTCCAGCATGGCCCGGGCGTCGATGATTTCGCCGCGGGTGCCGTCACTGGCCATGCGAGGTCCCGGCGTCGCTGGAGGGCTTGGGGATGGGCGCGATTTCGACCCGGCGGTTCTTGGACCGGCCGTCCTCATCCGCGTTGGAGGCCACCGGCTGTTCGGAACCGAAGGCCGCGGCGAATACGGCCGACGAAGGCACGCCCTCGTCGATCAGCGCGCGCGTCACCGTCAGGGCGCGCTGCGCCGACAGGTCCCAGTTGTCGGCGAAGCGCCGGTTGCCTTCGCGCACCTGCTGGTCGTCGGTGTAGCCGCTGACCATCAGGATCTCGTTGTGCGACTTCAGATAGGCAGACAGGGGTTCGATCAGGCTTTTCAGGACTTCACGGCCCTCGGGCTGCAGTTGGTCCGAGTTCAGGGCGAACAGGACGCTGCCGCTGATGCCGATGCGGCCGTCGATCAGGGTCACGCGGCCGGCGGCCAGCGGACCCGCCAGCGCCTGCTCCAGCGTTTCGCGGCGCTGGGTTTCGACCTGGCGCTGCTTGACCTCTTCCTCCAGCTGGGTGGACAGCTGCAGCTGCACGGCGACGACGCTCACCAGGATCAGGACGAAAGCGCCCAGCAGCACCGACATCAGGTCGCCGAAGACGGCCCAGGCCGGGACTGTGGGCTCCACGCCGCCGTCGATGTCCTCGCTCATGCCGCTTCCGCTCCGGCCGTCGCGCGCTGAATAGCGAGCTGCTGCAGGTTCTCGATGATCTGCTTCTGCGACACCATGCTCAGGTCCACCACTTCACGGGCCTGCGCCACGTAGTAGGCGAGCTGCTCGTCGCCGCGCGCGATGGACTTGTCCAGCGCCGCTTCGATGCGTTGCAGGTGTGCCACCAGCTTGTCGTTGGACTCGCCGAAGAGCTGCACCGCAGTACCGAAGGATTCGCCCAGGCTGGCCACTTCGGCGGCCCCGCTGGCGACCTGCGCGGCCACCTCGGCCAGCTTGCCGGTTTCGGCCTGCGCCTGTTCGGTGAACTGCGTGCCGACGCGGTCCAGCAGCTCTGCCGACGAAGACACCAGCGCGTCCACGGCCGTGCGTTGCTCGGCGGCGGTGTGGTTGACGGCGTCCAGCAGGGTGCCCAGGGTTTCCAGCAGGCGGTTGCGTTCTTCCAGCATGTCGTTGTCGCGCTCCATGCTGTCGGAGAGCTTCTGGCGCAGTTCGCCGATGACTTCGGCGGCGGCGCGCGGCGCTTCAGAGGCGGCCTGCACCAGGCGGCCGATCTCGGCGATGGTGTCGTTGGCGCTGGCCTGGGTCTGCGCGCTGATGTCCTGTGCCGTGATGGCCAGCGTGTCGCAGATCTGCTGCTGCTGGTTGGCGGTGTAGGAACTGGTCTGTTCCCATTCGGTGCGCAGCGAGTCGGCGATCGTGCCGAGCTTGCCGGTCCAGACTTCCAGGCGCGCTTCGTCCTCGGCGGCGAGCGCATTCTGCAGGTCCGTCTGCGATTGCTCCAGCGTTTGCAGCAGGGCGGCGGAGTGTTGTTCGAATGCCGCGGCGGCGGCTTCCAGCGCCTGCTGGTTGTCGCCGGCCAGCTTGGCGTTGGCTTGCTCCTGGCGTGCCTGCGCCTCGGTCCAGGCCTGGGTGACGCCGGTGGCCGCCGTTTCCAGGCGGGCCGACACGCTTTCCAGCAGACCAGCCTGAGCCTGGGTCTGGGCGGTAATGTCGCGCGCGGTCTGGGCCAGGGTGTCGTTGACTTCCAGCTGGCGCAGGGCGGCCTGGGTGCCGGCCTGTTCCCATTCCTGGCCGAGCTTGGCGGCCATGGCGGTGAGCGTGCCGGTCCAGGCGGCCAGGCGTTCCTGGTCGCGCGAGGCCAGCGCGGCCTGCAATTCAGCGTGCGACTGGTCCAGCGTTTGCAGCAGCGCGGCGGAATGCTGTTCGAAGGTGGCGGCGGCGGTCTCCAGCGCTTGCTGGGTGTCGCCGGCCAGCTTGGCGTTGGCTTGCTCCTGGCGCGCCTGCGCCTCGGTCCAGGCCTGGGTGACGCCAGTGGCCGCCGTTTCCAGGCGTGACGACACGCTTTCCAGCAGGCCGGCCTGAGCCTGGGTCTGGGCCGTGATGTCGCGCGCGGTCTGGGCCAGGGTGTCGTTGACTTCCAGCTGGCGCAGCGCGGCCTGGGTGCCGGCCTGTTCCCATTCCTGGCCGAGCTTGGCGGCCATGGCGGTCAGTGTGCCGGTCCAGGCGGCCAGGCGTTCCTGGTCGCGCGAGGCCAGCGCGGTTTGCAATTCGGCGTGCGACTGGTCCAGCGTTTGCAGCAGCGCGGCGGAATGCTGTTCGAAGGTGGCGGCGGCGGTTTCCAGCGCTTGCTGGTTGTCGCCAGCCAGCTTGGCGTTGACCTGTTCCTGGCGGGCTTGCGCCTCGGTCCAGGCCTGGGTGACGCTGCCTGCCGCCGTTTCCAGGCGGGCCGATACGGTTTCCAGCAGGCCGGCCTGGGCCTGCGTCTGGGCGGCGATGTCGCGCGCGGTCTGGGCCAGCGTATCGCTGGCGGCCTGTTGGCGGGCCACGGTGTCGGCGCCAGCCTGCTGCCATTCCTGGCTCAGCGTGGCGGCCATGGCGGTGAGCGTGCCGGTCCAGGCGGCCAGGCGTTCCTGGTCGCGCGAGGCCAGCGCGGCCTGCAATTGCGTGTGCGACTGGTCCAGCGTCTGCAGCAGGGCCGCGGAATGCTGTTCGAACGTGGCGGCCGCGGCGGCCAGGGCCTCGCGGTTGTCGCCTGCCAGCTTTTCGCCAGCCCGTTCCTGGCGTGCCAGCGCGGTGGCCCATTGTTCCGAGACGCCGTTGGCGGCCGCTTCCATGCGGGCGGATACGCCTTCCAGCAGCCGGGCCTGGACTTCGGCCTGCGCGGTGATGTCGCGCACGGTCTGCGCCAGCGTGGCGCTGATGGCTTCCTGGCGTTCGGCGGCCTGCGCGCCGGACTGTTCCCATTCCTGGCGCAGCGTGGCGCCCATGGCGCCCAGGGTGTCGGTCCAGGCGGCCAGGCGCTGCTGGTCGCGCGAGGCCAGCTCGGACTGCAGCAAGGTGTGCGATTGGTTCAGCGTGCGCAAGAGCGAGGCCGAATGCTGCTCGAAGCTGGCTGCGGCCGCGGTCAGGGCCTGCAGATTGTCGCCCGCCAGTTTTTCGCTGGCCTGCTCCTGGCGCGACAGCGCCTGGGTCCAGGCTTGCGACATGCTGCCCGACGATTCCTCCAGGCGCGAGGACACGCTGTCCAGCAGGGCGGCCGAGCGCTGTTCGAAGGTCTGCGCGAAGTGGTCGAGCGAGGCGCGCAGGTCCTGGGACAGGGCCTCGCTGGCGCGCTGCTGGCCGGCCAGGGCCTGGTTCCAGATGCCGGCGACATTGCTGGTGGTGGCCTGGAAGCCCGAGGTCAGTCCTTCCAGTTGGCGCTGCACGGCTTGCGTCACGGTGTCCTGCAGGGAAGCGGTTTCGCGCGACAGGCTGGCCATCGTCGCTTCCACCACGGGTTGCAGGGCGGCGCCGGCCGAGCGCGCGCTTTGCGACACGCTTTCCTTCATGGACTGTTCCATGACGGCGGCCAGGCGCGAATAGGCCGCCTCGGCCTTGCCCTGGAACGCGTCCTGGCTGGCCATGTGGCGGTCGCTCAGGGCCTGGTTCTGGCGGGCCATGTCGCTCATCATGGCTTGCAGCTTGTCCACCAGGGTAGGCATGGCTTCCGCCTGGCGCTGCATGACTTCAGCCTGGCGTTGCAGCAGCTTGAAGGATTCCTCGCGCTGATAGCCCTGCGAGTACACGCGCAGCGTGGTCGCGGCCTTGCTGTCCAGCAGTTGCGCGGCGCGCACGCGTTCGCGGCGGCACAGGGCTGCCAGCAGGCCCAGCATGGCGGAGCTGGCCACGCCGGCGATCGAGGTGCCGAAGGCAAAGCCCAGGCCCTTGACCGGCGCGGCGAGCGAGGCGCGGATGGCGGCCAGATCGGTGGCGCTTTCCAGCGCCAGGCCGGTGCCGCGCAGGGTCACGACCATGCCCAGGAAAGTGCCCAGCATGCCCAGCAGCACCAGCAGGCCGACCAGGTACGGCGTCAGCGCCGGTCCGGGCAGGCCCGCGCGCTCGCCTTCGATGCGCAGCCGCGCGGCGTTGCGCAGGCCCGGCGGCAACTGGTCCAGCCAGGATCCCAGATTGCCGGGCGCTTCGGACAGGCCCGAGAGCGCGCGCGTCAACGAGGATGTCGCCTGCTGGTAGCGCAGCAGTTCCAGCGCGCCGGCCAGGTAACAGACGGCTATCAGCAAGGTCACGGCCAGCGCCAGCGGGTTGGTGCCCGCATAGCCCACGCCGATCCAGCCCACGACGGCCAGACCCGCCAAGAAAACTACGAGATTAGTCAGATATTTGGACATAGTGTCCCGGTTAGCTGGCGCGAAGGGTGGCAAGCAGCCCTTCGACCGGTTGTAAACGAACATCCAATTCGGCAAGCAGCACGCTGCGCATGTCTTTGCGGAACGTGTCCAGCCAGGCGCCCGGCGTTATCGATGCCGTCGCCGGAGCGGGCGCCGCGCCCGTCTCGACCGCGGCATCGCCTTGCGCCTCGGCTTCGGTCTCGCCTTGCGCTTGCGCCAATGCGGCAGCCTCGGCCAGGGCCGCGGCCTCCGCGTCGCGCAGGCGCTCGAAATGGCCTTGCAGCAATTTCGGAATCGCGCCGAACAGCGCGCGTTCCTTGGGCAGCAGGGCGCGGTCCATGATGGCGTCGACCACTGCCAGTCGCGTCATTTCGCCGTTTTTGGCTGCGACCATGCCGCGCAGCCGGCTGCGCAAATTGCCCACGGCGGTTTCCATCGTGTGCTGCAACGACAGATAGCGCTGGCGAAAATTCGCGTAATCGGCGTCGGCCTCGGCCAGCGCCGCCAGTTGCTTGGCGGGCGCGGGCGCTTGTCCCGGCGTGCGCCGCTTGGCGGCCGTGGCCGCGGTGTCGCTGGCGATGGCGTCGGCCAGCGTGGTCCGCACGCGTTCGCACTCGCGCTCTTCGGCGCTGCTGAACATGCGGGCGCCGGGGGCGATCACCGGCGGGCTGGTGTTCAGCGCCGCGGAGAGCGCGATCGCGTCCGTCCAGCCGAGCCATTGGCTCAGATGGTCCGAGAGCGATTGCCTGGATTGCGGAACATCGACATCCGTCAGGCGAGTCAGCAAGCGAATGAGCGTCGGGCCGCTTAAACCTGTGCGCTGTGGGGCCTGCAACATACCACCAGAGTCAAAAAGGGGGGAGTTTACACGGTGGAGGGCGGCGCCAGGGGCGGGGAACGGGCGACAAGGGCGTGCCGCCCGAAAAAAGAGGGTCGCATCATCTGCCGATGCAATATTGTGACGGGATTATGCCACCCGGCGAATCCGGAGTTCTGGCGCCAGGCCATGCGCCGGATTGTCCAGGTAGTCCGCCAGAAAATCGATGAGGTACCGGGTCCGGGCGGGCAGCAAACGGGTTTCGGTCACGGCGTGGACCTCGATCGGCCCCAGGCTCCAGGCCGGCAGCACGCGCGCCAGCTCGCCCGAGCGCAGCCGGCCGCTTTCGTCGCCGCCCAGCGCCGCGATGCCGGCGCCCAACACGGCAAGCTGCCTGGCCATGCAGGCGTCGTTGGCGCCGTAGCGGTGCTCCACCGGAACCAGCAACTGCTCGCGGCCGCGCTGTAGCGGCCAGGGCGCGGGCTGCCCGCCGCCGGCGCGCAGGCCGATGCAGTCATGGCGCGCCAGGTCCGCGGGGCTGACAGGCATGCCGCGGGCGGCCAGGTAGGCGGGCGAGGCGTACAGGCCGGCATGGACCGCGCCCACGCGGCGCGCCACCAGCGACGAGTCGGGCAGTTCGCCCAGGCGGATCGAGACGTCGCCGATCTCGGGCGGCTGCTCGGCGAACTCGGGTCCGGCCACGCTCATCTGGAGCCGGATATCCGGGTAGCGGCTGCCGAATGCCACCAGGGCGGGCATCAAGGCGTCCAGCGCATACGCCGCAGGCAGCTGGACGCGCAGCGGCCCGCTGGGAAGTTCCAGTTGCTCGCGCAGTTCCTCGTGGGCGATCTCGGCTTCTGCCACGATGCGGCGGCAGCGTTCGAAGTACAGCCGCCCGGCATCGGTCAGCTCCACGCGGCGCGTGTTGCGGCTGAGCAGCCGCAGGCCCACCGAGCGTTCCAGTTCGGCCACGTGGCGCGACACCGTGGAGGTGGGCATGCCGAGCGTCGCGGCGGCCCGGCTGAAGCTATGCGCCTTCGCCACTTCGGCGAACAATTCCATGCCTTGCAGGCGTTTCATGAGTGCATCTCCCGCGCGGTCCGGACGGATCAGCGCCATGTTCCATTGCTTGATGTGCGTGTTGCCGGCGGCCCAGGGAAGGCCAGCCGTCGCAGGAGGGCATTGTCGGCACGGGGTTTTAATAATTCTTTAAAGCGCCGCCGCGCCAGGGGAAAGAGGCAGTCCGCCCCGCCTGGAAAGGCGGGGCCTGCGCCGGTTTCAGCGTATCTCGGGATAGCCTGCCGTCACGGCGGCTTGCGCCATGTCGCCCAGGACAGAGTAGGCGGCCGGATCCGGGCGGGCGAAGCGCGCGACATGCGCCGCGCGCAATAGCGGCTGGTGCGCCGGATTCTCGTGCATGGCAAGCAGGGCATCCGACAGGGCCTGCGTGGCGGCCGGGGCCACGTCGGGTCCGGACACCAGGAGGGGATTCGGCGTCCATGGCGTATACGCCAGCGTGCGCAGTCCGGCCAGCGCGGCCGGATCGTGCGCGCGCAGCAGATCCAGATACCAACTGTCGGCCGCGGTCAGGTCGATCTCGCCGTCAGCCAGCGCGCGCAGCAGGCCCCGCGGGTTGCCATAAGGCCCCTTGGACGCTGCGAACAGTGAGCCGCCAGCCGCGGCCAGCCCGGCCAGCGCCGCGCGCGGCGCATTCCAGCCCGATTGGGAGTCACGCACCATCCAGCCATAGCGGCTGCCGGCCGCATCAGCCAGCGAGGACCAGCCGCAGTCGGCGCGCACCAGGAATTCGCTGCGATAGCGCGGCAGGCCTTCGTAGGCCGGCCAGTCCGGCACCACCGCAGCGACCGCCGCAAAGGCCCGGCCCGCCTGCAGCGCGTTGACGTAGGGCCAGCCGCACATGAAGACGCCGCACAGGCCGGGCCGTTCCCAGAGTTCGCCGATGGGCGTGGGCCAGCCGTGCTCGACGAAGCGCACCTCCAGTCCGGCGCTGGCGTGCGCGGCCTGCAGCAGCGCATGCCAGGCAACCCGCGCCGCGGGCGCCACGTCGTACATGCGCGTCGAAGTGATGAGATCCATGGCGCTGCGCCTATGCAAATTTCAAGGTCTGGCCCAGGCCCATATTGCGGGCCTTTTCCAGCATGGCGTGGCCCAGCGCGATGTCGGTGGTGGACAGGCCGCGGTGCCAGAACAGGATGGTTTCGTCATCGCGCTCGCGACCCGGCTTCAGGCCCGCCACGATCTGGCCCAGTTCGGCGTGCAGGTTTTCTTCCGTGATGCGGTCGCTGTCGACGTGGGCGCGCAGCGCGCCATAGGGCAGCCCCTTGCGGCATTGGCCCCAGTCATCGACCACCACCTTGCTCATGATGTCGGTCAGGCTCAGTTCCACCGCGCTCATGGTGCCGTAGGGCATGACCAGGGCGCCGGGCTTGATCCATTCGGTCTTGAGCAGCGGCGTGGGTTCAGGCAGGCGCGAGGCTTCGACCACGATGTCGGCGCCGCGCACGCAGGATTCCCAGTCATTGACGACCTTCACCGGTTTGCCCAGGTCGCGCGACAGGCGCTCGCCAAAGGCCTGCTGGCTTTCCGGCCGGCGCGAGTGCACGCGGATTTCGTCAAAGTCGTAAAGGCTGTCGAGCAGCCGCACGTTCCAATAGGAAGTGCCGCGCGACCCGATATGCCCCAGCACCTTGCTGTTCTTGCGCGCCAGGTACTTGGCGCCCAGCGCGGTGACGGCGCCGGTGCGCATGTCGGTGATGGCGGTCGCGTCGACCACGGCCAACGGCTTGCCGTTGACCGGATCGAACAGATTGAGCAGGGCCATCTCCGAAGGCAGGCCGACTTTGTAGTTGTCGACGAAGTCGCTGACCACCTTCACGCCCGCGACGTGCAGCGGCTCGATGTAGCCGCGCAGCACATTGAAGTGCCCTTTGGCGGAAGACTCCGGCACCAGGTGCATGCGGGGTTCGATGACGGTCTTGCCGCGTCCCTGGGCGTCCAGCGCGCTTTGCACCGCGGCCAGGATTTCCGCATCGGTCAGCGCCAGCGCGCGCACGTCAGGGCCGTTCAAATAGGTGATGTCTATGGATTGCATGATGTCTCCTCTGTTTATTGGATGGGCTGGATGCCGGCCTGCTTGACGATGGCCGCCCACTTTGCGGTTTCCTGCTGGATCGCCTGGGTGAAATCCGCGCGGTTCGAGCCGGCGGGCTCCACGCCCAGGCCGGCGAACTTCTGGCGCACGGACTCCTTTTGCAGCACGGCGGCAATGTCGGCCTGCAACTGGTCGAGGATCGCGGGCGGCACCTTGGCCGGCGCGACGATGCCGTACCAGGACGTCACGTCAAAGCCCGGATAGCCGCTCTCGGCCACCGTGGGCACGTCCTTCAGTTGCGGCAGGCGTTGCGGACCGGCCACCGCCAGCGCGCGCAGCTTGCCGGATTGGATATGCGGCAGCACGGTGGATACGCCGGCGAACATCATGTCCACGTTGCCCGCCACCACGTCGTTGACTGCGGCAGCCATGGCGTTGTAGGGGATGTGGCGCGTGACGATGCCGGCCGACTGGTTCAGCAGTTCGCCCGCCAGGTGGGCCCCGCTACCGGGGCCGGGCGAGGAATAGTTGAGCTTGTCCGGATGCTGGCGCGCATAGGCCACCAGTTCGGTGAAGCTCTTGACCGGTACCTTGTCGTTGACCACCAGCACATTGGGCGAGGTGGCCAGCATGGTCACCGGCGCGAAGTCCTTTGCGGTGTTGAACGGCAGCTTGGTATAGAGCAGCGGGTTCACGGTCAGGTTGCCCGCCGGCGCCAGGGCCAACGTATAGCCGTCCGGATTGGCGCGGGCGACAAAGTCCATGCCGATGTTGCCGGAGGCGCCGACCTTGTTTTCGATGATGACCGGCACGCCCCATTTGCTGTTGAGTTCCTGGCCGACGATGCGGGGCAGCGCATCGGCGATGCCGCCCGCGCCAAACGGCACGACGATGGTGACGGGCCTGGCGGGATACTTGCCTTCGGCGGCTGCCGCAGGCAGTGGCAGCGCGGCGGCCAGCAGGGCGCTGCTCAGGCACAGCGCAAGGTACTTTTTCATGGTCATTCCCCTTGTTGTGTGGTTCAGGCCGCGGCGTGGCGCTTACTGCGCCGCGCCGCGCTCCTGGTTCAGAAACCGGTCGGCGCGCGCGATGTCGTCGGCCAGCCTTCTGTCCTGCGAAAGAAACGGCACTTCCTGCCGGAAGGCCGCCAGCACCTCGCCGGTCCCTTTGCCCACCGGACGCCGCGGTTCCGCGCGCGTGCGCAGATCCACGGCCTGCGCCGCATGGATCAGTTCTATGCCCAGCAGCGTGCGCAGGCGCGCGGCCTGCTGGCCCACGCGCTGCGCCGCCAGCGGGCCGTTGGTGGCCACGTCTTCGATGTTGCCGGCGACCGCCAGCGCATCGGACGAGACGGGCTGCGACAGCGTCCGGATTTCGGTCGCCAGGAGCGACACGGGCTTCTGTATCGTGGTGTAGGCCAGCGTCGTGTCATTGGGCGACAGAAAGCGCGGCAGCTTGGTGAAGGCCGGGTCGCCCATGCGCAGCACGCGTTGCGCCGAAGACTGGGCCACCTGGGCCAGCGCCACGCCCACCGACTGCAGCGGCACCACCCAGGCGGTGGGATCGAAGCCGGCGCTGGGCAGCACCGCGCCGCGCAGCTTGCCCTGCGTCACGTAGTAGCGGGTTTCCTGCGGCGTGGCGCCCGGTGGCGGCGAGACATCCAGCGCCACGGTCGGGTTGTCATCAGAACTGTTGATCTGCACCAGCAGCTGCACGTCCAGCTGGCGCAGCGTTTCGCGGGCCGCGCCATGGACCTGGCTCACGGTGCGGAAGCTCAGGGGATCCTGCAACGGCCGCTGTTCATCCGTCTGCCACAGCGCGCTGCCTTCGAGCAGCGACAGGATGCGCCGGGCCACCTGCTGCTGCGCCGGATATGGACGCTGGCCCTGGGTGGCGGGCAGCAAGGGTGCAATATTGCCGTTCAGGCCTTCGAGCGACAGGGCCGCCACCTCATCGGCGCGGTCCAGCACCCGGCTGGCGTCGTGCGCGGCCAGGATGGCAAGGGCCGCGCCATAGGCGTTGGAACTCAACAAGGACAGCGAATCCTTGGCGTAGGGCTGGATCGGCGCCAGGCCTGCCTGGCGCATGGCCTCGGCTGCCGGCAGGCGCTTGCCGCCGGTTTCCACCATGCCTTCACCCATCATGGCCAGGCCGATCTGCGGCAGGATCGTGATGTCGGCCTGGCCGACCGAGCCTTGGCCCAAGACCACCGGCGTCAAGCCCTTGTTGAGAAAGTCGGCGTACTGGCGCACCAGCGGCGGACTCATGCCGGTGCCGCCCGCCAGCGCGGTATTCAACCGTATCAGCATGGCGGCGCGTACCGTGTCCGTCGCCGCCGGCTCGCCATAGGCCACGGTGTGCGACAGCAGCATGCGATGGTTGAAGGCCGCCGACAAGGCGCGGGCCTCGTCCGACAGCGTGTCGCCGGAGAAGATGGTCTGGTCCTTGTTCTGACCCACGCCACGATTCAGGCCGTACACGGGCTGCCCCAGGCGGCCGTATTCCAGCAGCAGGTCGTGCGAGCGGGCCACGCGCTGCCACGCAGTTTCGGTGGGCGCCACGGGCTGGCCGCCGCGCGCCACGGCGACCACGTCCGCGGTGGTAAGCGAGCGCCCGTCCAGCGCCAGGGGCGCCTTGCGGGCCGCGGCGCGCGCTTCGGCGGTAGTGGCCGGCGCGGCGGCTGCGGCCGTTGTGGCTGACCACGCGGGCGCGGCAGCAAGGGCCGTGGCCAGTGCCAATAGCAGCGGACCTGCGCATTTGTGTGTAAAGCCTCTGAAAACGCGAACTTCAACTGCCGGAAGATGACGCATCACTGCTCCTGGGAGGGAGGGAAGTAGAGGGACTGCAGCGTGAGTTAGGGGCGGATCCGGGGCCGACGGATGGCGCGTACTTGAAGGCGAGAGGGTGGCGCCCAGGTGCGGTGCGGCGGGTGGCGCTCTTGGCGCGTTCCGGGGATGCGGTGTCAGCGGGATTTATTTAACTCGTATATACAAGTACAGTCAAGCATATGCTAATGACGGTATAGCCAGTAAGAGGGACGTAGCCAGACTGCGCCAGCGTCGACGGGGGGCGCTTGCTAAAATCCGCCGCTCTGGTCCATCGTCCGCTCCGCGCTTTCCGCAAGGGGCTGGCCGCAAGCCGCGGGCATGGCTTCTTAATAAGTTCTTAAACCGAGGCCGGCATGCTGCGGCATGGGTGACGGTTCTGGAGTTTTCTTGCGTGTCCTGCTAGTTGAAGACGACGCCATGTTGGGCGACGCCGTGCACACCAGCCTGGCGCAGTCCGGCGCCGACGTGCAATGGGTGCGCGACGTTGCGCAGGCGCGGCTGGCCCTGGTGGATCATGGTTTTCAAGCCGTGCTGCTGGACCTGGGGCTGCCGGATGGCAGCGGGCTGGCGGTCCTGAAGCATCTGCGGGCGCGCTACGATGCCACGCCCGTGCTGATCCTGACCGCCCGCGACCGCCTGAGCGAGCGGATACAAGGCCTGGATGCCGGCGCCGATGACTACATCGTCAAGCCATTCCAACTGGACGAACTGCTGGCGCGGCTGCGCGCCGTGGTCCGGCGCAGCAGCAACGCCGTGGTTTCGGCGCTGCGCTGCCGCGACGTGGTGCTGGAGCCGGCCAGGCGGGCGGTGACCCGCGCAGGCGTGGAAGTCAGTCTCAGCGCGCATGAATACCGAACGCTGCTCGCCCTCATGGAGCGCATCGGCCACACCGTCAGCCGCGAACAACTGGAGGCCGCCGTCTACGGCGACAGCGGCGCCATCGAGAGCAACACGGTGGCCGTCTACATCCATCAGTTGCGCCGCAAGCTGGGCGACAAGCTCATCGCCACGGTCCACGGCCTGGGCTACCGCATCGAGGCGGGCGAATGAAGACGCTGCGCAAGCAGCTCACGCTGACGCTGCTGGTGACGATGACCCTGTCATGGATCGCGGTGTTCGCCTTCCAGCAGTACGAAGCCACGCGCTCGCAGACCGGCGCGCGCGATCAATGGCTGCACGACGCGGCCAGCCAGATGCTGGCGTCGCTGCCGGTCAGCCTGCTGGGCAACGAGGCCCCGTCCGAGCGTTTCACTCCGCCCGCATCCAGCCGTGTCGACGGCGACAAGGTACGTTTCCACCTGTGGTCGCTGGCCGATCGCCGGCTGCTGCTGCGCTCGCCCGAGTCGCCCGCGCAACCCTTGAGCGGCGGCTTCCAGGACGGCTATTTCGACGTGCGCGCCGACGGCGTGGACTGGCGCGTGTACGCGATCTCCGACGCGCAGGGGCGGGTGCAGGTGCAGGTGGCGCGGCCGCAGAGCGAATTGCGCGCGCAGTCGCTGTACAGCCTGAAGCGCGGACTGCTTATCGTGTCTGTCCTGTTCGTGCTGCTGGCCGTGGTGAGCTGGATGGTGGTCGGCCGCGCCTTCCGCAAGGTGGACCGCGCCGGCGTGGCCATCGCGCGGCGCGGCCCGTTCGATCTGGCGCCGCTGCCCATGGCCGGCATGCCGGGCGAACTGCGTCCCTTCATCCGCTCGATCAACCAGCTATTGCTGCGGGTCAAGGGTGGCATGGACCGCGAGCGCCGCTTTCTGGAAGATGCCGCGCACGAGCTGCGCACCCCGCTGGCCGCGCTGAGCGCGCATGCCGAACTGGTGGCCCGCAGCGCGGGTTCCGGCGACGCCCCGGCCGCCATCGAGAAACTGCGGCTGGTCGCCCAGCGCACCTCGCGCCTGTCCGAACAATTGCTGGACCAGGCCCGCATGGATGCGCTCAGCGCCAGCGCCGACGAGCCGGAGCTGGTCGAACTGGACGCGCTGGTGGCCATGCTGGTGCGCGATTGGGAATCCGACGCCACCCGCAAGCAGCTGCGCATCCAGCTGGATGTGCAGGCCTGCGTCGTCAGGGGGCGGCTGGACGCGCTGGGCGTGTTGGTGCGCAACCTGCTGGACAATGCCGTGCGCTATACGCAGAGCGGCGGCCAGATCGTGGTTTCCTGCGGACCGTCGCCCGACGGCGGAGCCTGCCTGCGCGTGGCTGACGACGGACCGGGCATCGCGCCGCAGGAACGCTCGCGCGTGTTCGACCGCTTCTATCGCGCCCCAGGCAGCGCCGCGGGGGGCAGCGGCATCGGCCTGTCGCTGGTGGCGCAGATCGCGCAACAGCATGGAGCCGAGATCACGCTGGGCGAGGGCCTGCGCGGCGCGGGCGTGGCGCTGACGGTGACTTTCCCGCCTGCAGCCGGGGGAACTCCCGCAGCAGGCGCGCAGGGCGCTTGAACCCGCCGGACCGGGGGCGGGGATTGAAATGCCGGCCGGCCTGACTGCGCAGCAAATCCTTGCCAAGTGGTAGATTAGTTTCCGGCAATCGGACTGAGGGAGCGGCGTCAGTGGCGGGATTTCCATGGATTTGCTGATCACCTCGGCAGCGCGCGCACTGGCCGCCGGCAATCCGCTGGGCGCCCTGAACCTCGTGGCCTTGCGCGATGACGCGCCCGCGCTGGCCTTGCGCGGCATCGCCATGGCCCAACTGGGCGATTTCCGCCGCGCCCGCGCCTTGCTGCGCAGCGCGGCCCGGAACTTCGATCACAAGAATGTGCTGGCCCGCTCCAGATGCGTCGTAGCCGAGGCCGAGATCGCCCTGGTATCGCGCGATCTGGCCTGGCCGGAAAAGGCCCTGGAGGCCGCGCGCGCCGCGCTGGAAGCCCATGGCGATCCGGCCAACGCCGCGCATGCGAGGCATCTGCAGGCGCGGCGTGAACTGCTGCTTGGCCAGCTCGATCGGGCCGAGGACGCCCTGGCCATGCTGGACCCGGCCTCGCTGGCCCCGGCTTCCCGCGCCATCCACGAACTGATCGCAGCCGGTATCGCCTTGCGGCGCCTGCGCACCGAGCGCGCGCGCGCCGCGCTGACCCAGGCCGAGCTTGCGGCCCGCGTCGCCGGCATCCCCGCGCTGATCGCCGAGGTGGAACACGCCACCCTGGTCCTGAATACGCCGGCCGCGCGCCTGATCGGGCAGGGCGTCCAGCGGCCCATTCTGCTGGATGAAGTGGAAGCGCTGCTGGCATCCGACACGCTGGTGGTGGACGGTTGCCGTCACGCGGTGCGCAGCGCAGGCCGCGAGATTCCGCTGGCGAGCCGGCCGGTGCTGTTCGCGCTGGCCCGCGTCCTGGCCGAAGCCTGGCCGCAGCCCGCGCCCAGGGAAACGCTTATTGAGCAGGCCTTCCGCACGGCCTATTTCGATGAAACGCACCGCGCGCGCTTGCGGGTGGAGATAGGACGCCTGCGCGCGGCCTTGGACGGCGTGGCCGGCATCAGCGCCGCGCGCGGCGGTTTCGTTCTGAGGCCCGAAGCCGACAGGCCGGTTGCGTTGCTGGCCCGGCCAAGCGGTGAGGGCGACAGGGATCAGGGAGCGGTGCTGGCCTGTCTGGCCGACGGCGAAGCCTGGTCCAGCTCGGCCCTGGCCCTGGCCTTGGGCGCAAGCCAGCGCACCGTGCAGCGCACGCTGGACGCGCTGGCGGCGGCAGACAAGGTGCAGGCTTGCGGACAGGGCCGGGCGCGCCGCTGGATGACGCCGCAGGTACCGGGATTCACGACAACCTTGTTACTCCCGGCCGCGCTGGCCGCCGACTAGCATGAAGGCTCGAACTCCAGTTCAAGGAACCGACATGAAACGAACGCAAGCCCAGATCATTCGCGAGTACGGCCCATTTCCCGGCGTGCAGGCCGTGCATGGCGTGACTTATGACGGCCGGCAGGTCTGGTTTGCCGCCGGCGAAAAGCTGATTGCCATGGATCCCGACAGCGGCAGCACCCAAGCCTCGATCGACATTGTTGCCGACGCGGGCACGGCCTTTGACGGCAAGTATCTCTACCAGATCTCCGACGGCACCATCGTCAAGCTGGAACCGCAGAGCGGCCGGGTGCTGAGCCGCATCCCCGCGCCCGGCGGCGGTGGCGCCTCGGGCATGGCCTGGGCCGAGGGCAGCCTTTGGGTGGCCGAGTACCGCCAGCGCAAGATCTATCAGGTGGATCCCGATGACGGCCGCGTGCTGCGCACCATCGAATCCAACCGCTACGTCACCGGCGTGACCTGGGTGGACGGCCAGCTATGGCACGGCACCTGGGAAGATGGCGCCAGCGATCTGCGGCAGCTGGACGAAAAGACCGGCGAAGTGCTGCAAAGCGTGGAGATGCCGGCCGGCATTGGCGTGTCGGGGCTGGAATCGGATGGCGCCGGCTGCTTTTTCTGCGGCGGTGGCGACAGCGGCAAGCTGAGGGCGGTGCGCCGCCCCTCAGCCAAGACCGACGATACGGCGGTCACCAACGGATGATGTAGGGCCTGTCTCCCAGTTCCCACACGCCGTCTTTCCGTTCCAGCATGATGTACTCGGTTTGCCATTCGTCCGGCTGGTCTTCCGGCGCAAAGCCGGACAGGTACGGACGGAAGGCGGGATCCGCCGCCCAGTCCGCGGTGCTGCGGTCCAGCCGCCATTCGAACTTCACCGCCGAGACCAGGTTGGGGTTGTCGTCGAATGGATTCTTGAGCGGCTTGGTATGGGTGAGGATCTTGCCGATCTGCAGGCCGGGGGCGCAGAACTTCGCGGTATAGACCAGCTTGGAGTTGAGGCGGGCCTCGCCATCCGTGTAGTAGGGCCGGCCTTTATCCGTCAGCTCCATGCGGCTGCTCGCGTCCTCGGGATCCTCGTCCGCTTGCGGTGGCCCGCCGTCGCCGTTGGCGCTGACGCGCTTGACCGTGACCAGCTGATGCTTGATCAACCCCTGCACGATCCTGTCCTGGCTTTCCAGGAAAGCGGTGTAGACATCAGTGGGCAAGGGCCGCACGCCCACGACGTTGACGCAGGCGCCGACCGGCGCATATTCCGGTTGCGCCGTGGCCTCGACCAGGATCTTGCGCATCTTGCCTTCGGTCAGGCCCGGACCAAGGGGTGATTGCCACCATGCATAAAAACCCGCGGCGCCCGCGATGATCAGGCCCAAGGCCCAGGCCTTGCGTGGAATCCGGCGGCGGTTGACGGCGCGCTGCTTCTGGTTCATTCCTTTCCTTGCCGATTGTGGTTCCCCGATAGTAGCGCGGGACCAGTGCAGTCCTACCAGACCTTGCCTTGCGAGGTTCCGCGGCGCAAGACCGGCAGGCAGGCAAAATACAGCCCGGCGCCCGCAATCCATGCCCATCCTTTCCACGCGTTCAGCGTCGCGGCATAGAGCGCCGTGATGGCCAACGGCCCGACTATCGCGCTCAGGCTGGACAGCGCGGCCAGCGCGCCCTGCAACTGGCCTTGGCGTTCTTGCTCCACCTGCGCGGACAACATGGCTTGCAATGCGGGCATGCCGATGCCGCCCGAAGCCAGCAGGAGCATGATGGGGAACGCCATCCATCCCCGCGACGCAAACGCCAACAGGACGTAGCCCAGGGCATCGGCGCCCATGCCCAGCAACAGCGTACGTTTTTCGCCCAGCCGCGCTGTGACGGGCCCGGTGGCCAGTCCCTGTATCAGCGCGTGCAGCGCGCCGAATGCGGCGAGCGAGACGCCGACCGTGGCGGCATCCCACTGGTAGCGGTCTTCGCCGTAAATGACCCACAAGGTGGCAGGCACCTGTCCCACGAACTGCATGAGGAAGAAGACGGCCATCAGTGCGATGACTACGGTTCTGCCGCGCGTCCACAGGAACGAAGAGGCGGGCATGAGCGCCTTTAGCGATAGCGGCCGCCGTTCGCCCGCATGCGATTCGGGCAACAGGAAACAACCCATCAGGAAATTGACGCCGTTCAGGATTGCGGCTGCCAGGAACGGCGTGTGCGGCGAGACGCCGCCCAGCAGGCCGCCGATGACGGGCCCCGCAATCATGCCGACGCCGAAGCAGGCGCTCATCAGGCCGAAGTAGCGCGCGCGCTCGTGGCCCTGCGCAAGATCGGCGATGCAGGCGCCCGCCACGGCGCCCGTGGCGCCGGTGATGCCGGCGACGAGCCGTCCCGCGTACAGGACCGGCAGCGTTGGCGCTGTCGCCATGATCAGGTAGTCGATGGCGGCGCCCGCCAGCGAGAGCAGCAGGATGGGCCGCCGGCCGTAGCGGTCGGACAGCGCGCCCAGCGCCGGAGCGCACAAGAACTGCATCAGGGCATAGGCTGCCAGCAGGGCGCCGTAATGGCCCGCTATGTCCTCCGATTGCATCAGGCCGCGCAACAGGCCGGGCAGGACGGGCATGACCAGGCCTATGCCTGCGGCGTCCAGGGCGACGGTACTGAGGATGACCAAGGCGTGGCCGGCTCTCATGCGCGGCCTCGTGGCGGGTGGATGGACTGCATGTTGTTTGATCTGTTATTTATCATTGATAAATTTTTCGCTACGATAATTTATCATCGATAAAATTTCAAGATGAACGAGGAATCGCCGTGACCAAATTGCAAGTGGATGTCGTGATCCGGGCCGGCCTGGACCTGCTGAACGAGGTCGGCGCCGATGGGCTGACGACGCGCAAGCTGGCCGAACGCCTGGGGGTCCAGCAACCCGCGCTGTACTGGCATTTCAAGAACAAGCGCGCACTGCTGGACCGCCTGGGCGAGGCGATGCTGTCGGAGAGCCACGCGTATTCGATGCCCAGGCCCGGCGACACCTGGCGTTCATTCCTCAACGGCAATGCGCGCAGTTTCCGGCGCGCATTGCTGGCCTATCGTGACGGCGCACGCATACACGCCGGCACCCGGCCGAGCGAGCCGCAATTCGAAGCCGTGGAGGCGCAGTTGGCGTTCCTGTGCAAGGACGGCTTCGCGCCCGCCGATGCCGCCTACGCGTTGACGACTGTCAGCTACTTCACGGTCGGCGCCGTGCTGGAACAGCAGGCCGCCGCGGCCGATGAGCAGGAGCGGCAGGCCGGCGCGAAGCAGACCCCGTCCTTGGCGACGCCATTGCTAACCGCGGCTTTGCAGGCCCTCGACGCCGCCGGACCCGATGCGGCATTCGAGTTTGGACTCGCGGCCATACTCGATGGACTGGAGCAGCGGCGTGGGCACTCCGCGTTGCCCGGGAAGATCGTGCGTAAGCACTAGTACTTGGTTTCTAGGGTAATTCCTGACGAGAAGCTGATTGTCAGCGATTAGTCAGAAAGGTTTAATCAGGCTCACGCTTTGCGCATCGTCCGCAATCGCGCCGGCGGGATTCCGCAGCAGGCTTCACCATCCCGCGCCCACGCAGGAGTAGTAACTACAAGCTGGTCCATGTAGTCCTAATTCAGGAGACAACACGCCATGCAACACGTTACCAAGCCCCGCCGCAAGTTCATCTCCGGCGCCGCTGTCGCCGGGGCCGCCGCGCTCGGATTTCCGGCAGTGGCCCGGGCACAGAATGCCCCGGTTTCCCTGCGCTTTCAGAGCACCTGGCCCGCCAACGACATCTTCCACGAGTTCGCGCGCGACTATGCGCAGAAGGTCAATGACATGGCCGGCGGCCAGTTGAAGATCGAGATCCTGCCGGCTGGCGCCGTGGTCAAGGCCTTCGACCTGCTGGACGCGGTGTCCGCGGGCACGCTGGACGGCGGGCATGGGGTGGTCGCCTACTGGTACGGCAAGAACACGGCGGTGGCGCTGTGGGGATCGGGGCCGTCCTTCGGCATGGACGCCAACATGTTGCTGGCCTGGCACGAATACGGCGGCGGCAAGGAGCTGCTGGTCGAAATCCAGAAGGCCATGGGCGTGAACGTGGTGTCGCTGATGTACGGGCCGATGCCGACCCAGCCGTTCGGATGGTTCAAACGTCCGATCACCAAGATGGAAGAGGTCAAGGGCCTCAAGTTCCGCACCGTCGGCCTGGCTATCGACATGTATACCGCCATGGGCGCGGCCGTGAACGCGTTGCCCGGCGGGGAAATCGTGCCGGCGCTGGACCGCGGGCTGCTGGACGGGGCGGAATTCAACAACGCTTCCTCGGACCTGGCCCTGGGCTTCCAGGACGTCTCCAAGATCTGCATGCTGCAGAGCTTCCACCAAAGCGCGGAGCAGTTCGAAATCCTCTTCAACAAGGCCAAGTACGACGCGCTGCCGGAACACCTGAAGCACATCCTCAGCTATGCCGCGCAGGCCTCCAGCGCGGACATGTCCTGGAAGGCGGCGAACCGCTATTCGCAGGACTACGTCAAGCTGCAGAAGGACCACAACGTCAAGTTCTACAAGACGCCAGACGCCATCCTGCAGCAGCAGCTGAAGATCTGGGACGAGATGATCGCCAAGCGCTCGGCCGAAAACCCCTTGTTCAAGAAGGTGCTGGAATCGCAACGGACCTTCGCCGAGCGGGTGGGGCGCTGGCACGGGGACACCTCGGTCAACTTCCGCATGGCCTACAACCACTACTTCTCGCGCTCCACCAAACAGGCTTGAAGGGCCGGTACCTGTATCCCGCGCCGCGCGCCATTCACCGGTGCGCGGCGGGACGCCATGCGTCTTGACCTGGAAGCGAGATGATCCGAATCATACGTTTCATAGACCGCATCTCCACTTTTGTCGGGCAAACCTTTGCCTGGTTGATCGTAGTCCTGACCTTGCACGTCTGCTGGGAGGTGGCCGCGCGCTACCTGTGGAACCAGCCCAGCGCCTGGGCGTTCGACATGCAGATGATGTATTACGGCATCCTGTTCATGATGGCGGGGGCCTATACCCTGGCCAAGAACGGACACGTGCGCGGAGACATCCTGTACGGCTTCCTGCCGCCGCGCGTGCAGGCGGCGCTGGACCTGATCCTGTACATCGTGTTCTTCTTCCCCGGCGTGATCGCGCTGGTGTGGGCGGGCTGGTATTACGCCGGCTACTCCATCGCCATCCGCGAGCATTCGTCGCTCATGGCCAACGGGCCGCCCATCTATCCCTTCAAGGCCTTCATCCCGATAGCCGGCGCGGTGCTGCTGGTGCAGGGCGTGGCGGAAGTGCTGCGCTGCGTGCTGTGCCTGAAGCGCGGCGCCTGGCCCTCGCGCGAGGAGGACGTTGAGGAAGTGGACGTCGACAAGCTCAAGAAGATGGTGCATGTAAAGGACGAGGACATCGCCAAGCTGGACCGCTACGTCACCACCGGGGAGCCGCGCTCATGAAGATCCACAAGGCGCTGTGGTTCGGCCTGTCGTGCATCGGCCTGGTGCTGCTGATGATCGCGTTCCTGACGCCCTGGGACCATCTGACCACGGGGCATATCGGCCTCTTGATGCTGGCGCTCATCGTGGTGGCCATCATGCTGGGCTTTCCGACGGCCTTCACGCTGATGGGCATGGGAGTGTTGTTCACCTTCCTGGCGTACTACATGCAGAGTTCCGACGCGGGCCGCTCGGTCGGGCAGACGCTGGACCTGATGGTGCAGCGGACCTACGCCACGATGACCAACGACTCGTTGATTTCGATCCCGCTGTTCGTGTTCATGGGCTATCTGGTCGAACGCGCCAACCTGATCGAAAAACTGTTCCGCTCCATGCACCTGGCGCTGGCGCGTTTGCCGGGCGCGCTGGCGGTGGCCACGCTGGCGACCTGCGCGATCTTCGCCACCGCCACCGGCATCGTGGGCGCCGTGGTCACGTTGATGGGCCTGCTGGCCATGCCCGCCATGCTGAAGGCCGGCTACAGCGTGCGCCTGACTGCGGGTTCGATTACCGCTGGCGGCTGCCTGGGCATCCTGCTGCCGCCTTCCGTGATGCTGATCGTCTATGGCGCGACCACCGGCGTATCGGTGGTGCAGCTGTATGCCGGCGCGCTGTTCCCGGGCATCATGCTGGCCGTGCTGTACATGGTCTATGTGATCATCGTGGCCAAGCTGCGCCCCGACATGGCGCCGCCCCTGCCCAAGGAAGAGCGCGGCGTGCCGCTGTCCCCGGAATCCGCCGCGCTGGCGTCCGGCGGCTACACGCGCGCCGTGTCCGGCATGCTGGCGGCCCTGTTCAAGGGTCGCCGCAACAAGGACGTGCCGTTCGGCTTCCTGATGCGCAACATGGCGCTGGCGATTGCGCCGCTGGCGGTCACGGTGCTGCTGGTGGGCGTGGTCTACCAGGCGACGACGCGGCCGGCGGTCGTGTACGAGATCCCCGCCGAGTTGCAGCTGGGGTCGGGGGGATTCGATTCGGGCCTGAGCGAGCCGCCGGCAGACGATGGGCTGGCGGAGCCGCCTTCGAACGAGTTGGCCGAACCGCCTGCGAATGATCCGCCCGCGGCCGGAGGCCTGGCCGAGCCGCCTGGCACGCCAGCCGCCACGCCAGCGGCCGCGCCCGAGACCACCGCCGCCGCGCAGGCGCCGGCATCCGCCGGCGAGAGTATCGCCGCGCCCCAGGGTTTCTGGATCTTCGCGGCCATATGCGCGGCCATCCTGGTGGCGTTCTATGCGATGCTGACCTGGGCGCGCATGGAAATCTTCAAGATGCTCATGGCCTCGTTCTTCCCGCTGGCCGTGATGATCGCGGCGGTGCTGGGCTCCATCGCCTTCGGCCTGGCCACGCCCAGCGAGGCCGCCGCCATGGGCGCCATGGGCGGCGCGCTGCTGGCCCTGGCATACCGGCGGCTGAACCTGCCGGTGCTGCGCGAATCCGTGTTCCTGACCGCCAAGACCAGCGCCATGGTGTGCTGGCTGTTCGTCGGTTCATCGATCTTCTCGGCGGCGTTCGCGCTGCTGGGAGGACAGCGCATCATCGAGGAATGGGTGCTGTCGCTGGGGCTGTCGCAGTTGCAGTTCCTGCTGCTGGCGCAGGTCATCATCTTCCTGCTCGGCTGGCCGCTGGAATGGACCGAGATCATCGTGATCTTCATGCCCATCTTCGTGCCGCTGCTCAACACCTTCGGCATCGACCCGCTGTTCTTCGGCCTGCTGGTCGCGCTGAACCTGCAGACGGCTTTCCTGTCGCCGCCAGTCGCCATGTCGGCGTTCTACCTGAAGGGCGTGTCGCCGCCGCACGTGACGCTGAACCAGATCTTCCTGGGCATGATGCCGTTCATGGGCATCCAGGTGGTGGCGATCTTCCTGCTGTACGTGTTCCCGGGCATTGGCATGTGGCTGCCGACGGTACTGTACCGGTAAGAGGCGGGGGCGGCGGTCGCGCCGCCTCCCGTTCCGCCTTGCCTCAGGCCTCTGCCTGAATGTCGCGCCGGCCCAGGCCCGCCGAATAGCGAATGAGATAGCCGTCCGGATCCTGTACCAGGAACTGCTGCACGCCCACCTCCGTGGTCCCGGCGCGATACCACTTTTCCTCGGGCTCCATATACAGCGGCCAGCCGGCGCCGCGCAGGGCATCGACGATAGGCGTGATCGCGGGCACCTCGATCTGCAGATTGATCCCGCGCCCCAAGGGCGCTTCCAGCGGGCCGGTGATCCAGTTCCTGCCGTGGCCGTATTCCTCCAGCATGACCTGGGATCCGTGCTTGTCCAGATAGGCGAAACGGTCTTCCGGGCGGTCGTAGGCTATCGAGAACCCGCAAAGCCCGCACCAGAAATGCAGGCTCTTGCGGATGTCGGACACCAGCAGTTCGGGCACGACGCGGGCGGCGGAGAATTCGGCGGCGGGAAGGACGGGGTAGTTCATGGCGGAGATTTGCAGGATGCGCAGGAGGGCGGGGATCAATGCCGCGGGAACCGGTAGGATCCAGCGGCAGGACGCGGCAGTGTATAGACGATGGTCTCGCGGTCGTAGTGGCGTTCGCGCGCCCGGAACGTAAACCCGAGTTTTTCCAGGACGCGTACGGAGGCTTGGTTGTCGGGCCAGACAACCGCGACGAGTTCGGAAACTCCCGTTTCGCGCCAGGCATACTCGCACAATTGCTGCGCGGCCTGGCTTGCATATCCCTTTCCCCAAGCCGCGCGCTGCAGCCGATAGGCAAGCTGGATGCTGTCCGTGCCAGCCAATGGGACCAGGCTTACCCAGCCCATTGCGACGCCGCCTACTGTGATCGCCCAGTGGCCCAGTTGGGTCGGCGGTTCCCGCAGCCATGCCAGCAGCTCCTGCCGCCGTGCCTCGTCTGCCGGTTTGATGCCGGTGCTGTAGCGCATGACCTCGGGGTCGGATTCCATGGCCAGCAGCATGGGGATGTCATCTTCCTGCATGCGGCGCAGGGTCACGCGGGGAGGCAAGGGCATGGATTCATTCACTGGCTGCTTGGGTAGCCAGGATGATAGCCGTTCACAGCCACCAGCCCGTCTTGCGGAAATATGGTTAGGCGCCTTATTATTTCGGCATCGAGAATCACTGGGCTGGATTACTCATGCAAGACCCACAACACATGCTTGAACCCAAACACCGCGCGCTGCTCGACGTCGCCGCCAAGCGCGGCCTGCCGTCGGCCGACGGCATAGCCCTTTGCTTTCAGCTGCTGTCGCTGGCCAGCGCCATCGACCGCGATTGCGCTGCCCGGCTGGCGCCGCGCAAGTTGTCGGAGGGAAAGTTCGTGCTGCTGTTCCTGCTGCATGAGCAGGCCGACGGCATGTCGCCGCACGAGCTGGCCGATGGCGCGGGCGTCACGCGGGCCACGGTCACGGGCTTGCTGGACGGCCTGGAGCGCGATGGTTTCGTCTCGCGCCGCGCGGGCAAGGAAGACCGGCGCAAGATCATCGTGAAGCTGAGCGCCAAGGGGCGGGCCGAGGCCGCGCAGCTGTTCAAGACGCATACGGACTGGATAGATTCCCTGTTTGCGGGCTTGGGCCCGGCGGACCGGGCGCGCCTGCGCACGCTGCTGGGCAAGATCTGGCAGGGAACCGACGCGGGCCGGACCGCGGGACAGGAGAGCACGCAATGAACAAGAAAGCTGCCGCCGCGCCGACGGGCAGGGGCGTGAAGGACATCGGCGCGGAACGCCTGGCGCAGCTGAACGCGGGCGAGCCGGCACGCAATCTGACCGAATGCCTGGCCGTGGACTTTGCCGAATTGATGCAGGCAGCCGCGCCCCAGGTCGGCGCCGAAGCCATCGCAGTTCTGCGCGCGCAGGCTGCGACGGGCATCTCCAAGCGCATGGCCGTGGCGGCGCGGACGCTGCTGGACGGCCTGGGCGCGGACGCCTTCAAGCAACTGCGTGATCACCGCTCGGATACCGTCCGGGGCTGGGCCTGCTTCATGGTCGGTGCAATGCCGGACCTGAGCTTGCAGCAGCGGGTGGCGCTGATCCGGCCGCTGGCCGATGACGGGCATTTCGGCGTGCGGGAATGGGCCTGGCTGGCGGTGCGTCCACAATTGGCGACGGAACTGGACGCCGCAGTGGAACTGCTGCGGCCCTGGACCGCGGACGCGTCCGAACGCGTACGTCGTTTTGCCAGCGAGTCGCTGCGCCCACGCGGGGTATGGTGCGCGCACATTGCGGCCTTGAAGGCTGATCCCGGCCGCGCGTTGCCGCTGCTGGAACCGCTGCGGGCCGATCCGGCCATCTACGTGCAGGACTCGGTGGCGAACTGGCTGAACGACGCCAGCAAGGACCAGCCGGACTGGGTGCGCGAAGTCTGCGCGCGCTGGTCGCGGGGCAAGCCGGCCGCGGCGACGCAACGCATCTGCCAGCGCGCGCTGCGTTCCATCGGCGCCTAGCCGCGGGTTTGGGCAGATACGCTTGCGCCCATCCGGCCGGCCAGCGATTACAACTGGCTCATGCCCCCATCCGCGATGATTTCCGTGCCCACGATGAAGGCGGATTCGGGCGAGGCCAGGTGCAGCACCGTGGAGGCGATTTCCTGCGGCGTGCCGAAACGCCCCAGCGGCACCTGGGCGCGGATGCTGGCGGCGGTCTTTTCCAGCGCCGCGGCATCCAGGCCCAGCTTGTCATAGATCGGCGTGGCGACCGGCCCGGGACTGATGACGTTGACGCGTATGCCGCGCGGCAGCAGCTCGGCCGACAAGGTCTTGGCCAGCGAAATCAGCGCGGCCTTGCTGGCCGCGTAGATCGATGAGGCAGGCATGCCGATGCGGGCGTTGATCGAACCATTTAGCACGATGGACGCGCCCGGGTTGAGCAGCGGGTCCAGCGCCTGCAACTGGAAAAAGGCGCCTTTGACGTTGGTCGAGAAGGTCTGGTCCCAGAGGGCCTCGGTGGCTTCGGCCAGCGGCGCAAAGCGGGCCACGCCGGCGTTGATGAAGACGGCGTCCAGACGGATACCGGCCTGGCGCAGTTCGGCCGCCAGCGCAGCGGGGGCGCCGGGGGCGCCGGCGTCGTTGCGCAGCGCCAGCGCATGCGAACCCAGGCTGGCGCGCACCTGCTTGAGCACCGCGGCGTCGCGCCCGGTGACGACGACGCGGGCGCCCTCGGCGGCGAAAGCCTGGGCGGCGGCCAGGCCGATGCCGCTGGTGCCGCCGGTGATCAGGACGGTCTTCTGTTCGAAACGGTTCATGGTGGGCTCCTTGGAAGCCGGGGGGGGGTCCTGCGCGTTTGCGGCGGGCGGGTTTGCCGCTATCCACGATAGATCAATCAGGGCCCCGGCGGGCGATTCGTTATAGTCATTGCTGACCGCGATCAATCTGCGGCAATGCGGCGAAGTCCGCGCACAAAACAGTCCAAGGGACGGGCATGGAAGAGACGACACTGAACTGGGCATCGCTGGTCGATGATCTGAACAAATTGCTGCGCCTGAAGACCACGGTCATCGGCATGAAGCTCTACGAGCGCGAAGACGACATGGCCGCGGTCAAGGGCCTGCGGCGTCCGCAGGCCACGCACACCACCGACCAGATCGTGGGCATGGCCGCCCGGCTCGGTTGGACGGTAGGAATCACGGGCGACGACCTGGTCGGCGCGCAATGCCGCGCCGTGGTCGGCCTGGGGCCGCAGGATGAGGCCTGGAAGCGCGGCGAGGATTACGTGGGCGTCTGGCACGCCACCCAGGAAGATGCCCAGGCGCGCCAGGAGGCGCTGTCCTGTGTGCCGGCGGGCAAGTACCGCGGGCTGGTGGTGTCGCCGCTGGCCTCGGGCCGGCTGGACCCGCCGGACGTCTGCCTGATCTACGCCACACCGGGCCAGATGATCATCCTCATCAATGGCTTGCAATGGAAGAACTACCGGCGCTTTGACTGGAGCGTGGTGGGCGAAACGGCCTGTGCCGACTCCTGGGGCCGCGCGCTCGCCACCGGCGAGCCCAGCCTGTCCTTGCCCTGTTACGCCGAGCGCCGCTACGGCGGCGTGCCCGACGAGGAAATGCTGATGGCCTTGCCGCCGCGCTACCTGCCCATCGCAATCGAGGGCATGAAGGCGCTGTCGGCCAACGGCCTGCGCTACCCGATTCCGCCCTACGGCATCCAGAACGACGTGCGCGCCGGCATGGGCGTGAGCTATGCGCGTGCGCCAGCGTCGTCCAAGCCCTGATGGACGGCTGCGCGCAAGGCGCCCGCCAGCACGCGGGCGGCCGGTCCCAGCGGCTGGTCGATGCGGTGCGCCAGATAGGTTTCGCTGACCACCTGGCTGCCGCGCCCCAGGCTGTCGGTCGGCAGGCGCAGCAGGCGGCCTTCGGCCAGGTCGCGCTCCACCTGCCAGTAGGGCAGCCGGCCCCAGCCCACGCCCGCCAGGATCAGGGCGTGCTTGGTGTCCTGGCCGCTGACGCGGCAGGTCTGCGGCGACAGCACTGCGAAGTCCCGGCCCTGGGTCAGCGTGGAGGGATCCGTCTGCACGATCTGCACGTGGTCGGCGAGTTCGGCCGGACCCAGTGGCATGTCGGCTGCGACGCGCTGCGCCAAGGCGTGGCCCGCGCCCACCACCGCCACCATCTGCACGGACGACAGCGCCTGCATCACGATCCGCGGATTGCGGAAATGGTCGCCGGCGACGATGGCCAGCGTATGGCTGCGCGTCAGCAGGGCTTCCACCGGGCCGCCCAGGGGCAGCACGGATACGCGCACGGCGACGGACGGATAGACGGCGCGCAGCGCGTTCAGGGCGGCGCCTACGTCGGCGATCGGAAACAGCGTGTCCACCGCCAGCGACAGTTCCAGCTCGACGCCTTCGCCCAGGCCCTGGGCGCGGGCGCGCATGGCGTCCACGCGGAGCAGGATGTCGCGGGCGTTGGCCAGCAGGGCCGCGCCTTGCGGCGTCATCACGGGCCGGTGGCCGCTGCGGTCGAACAGGGTCACGCCCAGCTGCGCTTCCATGTTGGCAATGGCGTGGCTGACGGCCGATTGCACGCGCGACAGGCGGCGCGCGGCCGCGCGGAAACTGCCGGCGTCGGCCACGGCGGCGAATACGCGCAACTGGTCCAGGGTCAGGGCGTCTATCATTCTGCCGGCTGATCTATCCAATCGATCAATTCCATCAAAAGATTATCACTTACCGGGATCGGTTTGCGCTGGCATCCTGGCTGGGTCGTAAAACAAGGGAGACAAGGATGGGCAAGGAAGGAACGCGCTGGTCGGCGGTGTTGGCCATCGTGGGGGCAGGGGTGGTTGCGGCGCTGCAAGTGGGCAAGGTCATCATTGCAGCGCCCTTGCTGCGCAAGGACATGGGGCTGGATCTGGCCTCCATCGGCGCGCTGGCCGCGGTGTTTTCGATCCTGGGCCTGGTCGGCGGCATTGCCGCGGGCGGCGTCATCAACCGCTATGGCGCGCGGCGCATGCTGCTGGCGGGCCTGGCGGCGACGGCGGTGGGCTCCGTGATGGGCGCGATGGCGTCCGCCTACAGCGTCCTGCTGGTCTCGCGGGTGGTGGAGGGGCTGGGCTTTCTGATGATTACCGTGGCTGGACCCGCGGCCCTGCAACGCATGGTGTCGGCATCCACCCGCGACTTCGCCTTCGCGCTGTGGAGTTGCTACATGCCGGCGGGCATGGCGATTGCGATGCTGGCCTCGCAGGCCTTCAGCGGCTGGCAGGCCTATTGGTGGTGCGCCGGCGCAGCGGTGCTGGTGGCCATGGTATGCGTGGCGGCGCTGGCGCCGGCCAACCCGGGCGGGGCCAGCCTGTCGTGGCGGGGCTTGCGGCAGGACACGGTCGATACCATGGGCGCGCCCGGTCCGCGCCTGCTGGCGCTGTCGTTCACGCTCTACAGTCTGATGTTCTTCGCGTTGTTCACCTTCCTGCCCGTGCTGCTGACCGAGCAACTGGGCCTGCCGCTGGCGACCGCCGGCCTGTACAGCGCCATCGCCAGCGCCGCCAACGTGGTCGGCAACCTGGGCGCGGGCGTGTTGCTGGCGCGCGGCTGGGGGCGTTCCACCCTGATCGCCTGCGCCAGCCTGATCATGGGCGCGGTGGCGCTGTTGATCTTTCGCTCGGTGCTGCCGGCCATGCCCACCTTCCTGCTGTGTGTGCTGTTCTCGGCGGTGGGCGGACTGATACCGGCCACGCTGCTGGGCACGGCGCCGCTGCTGGCGCCGCGGCCGGCGTTGACACCGGCTTCGGTGGGGCTGGTGATGCAGGGGAGCGGCCTGGGCCAGGTGATCGGCCCGGTGGCGGTGGGCGGCGCGATCGACCGCTACGGCTGGTCGGTGGCATCGCTGATCGTCGCGGCCGCCGGGCTGGGCGGGGTGTTTCTGGCGTGGCGCTTGCGGCGCCTCAAAGGTCCGGGGTTATAGAGCGCCCGGATCGCGCGGTGGTGTCACGAGCCAGGCATATCATGGGAACTTGTCCTGAAATGGAGCCACCATGCACACGCCTCCCCCCAGCCTGGTCATCTTCGACTGCGACGGCGTCCTGATCGATAGCGAAATCATCGCGGCGCGCGCCCAATCGCGGGCGCTGGCCGCGCATGGCATTGCCATCACGCCCGAGGACGCCGCGCGCCGCTTCGCAGGCATCCCCGATGCGGACATGTGGCAGACCTTGCAACAGGAAAACGCCCGCAGTCTGCCCGAAGGATTTGCGCGCGAATACGCGGACGGGCTCGAAGCCATCTTCCGCCAGGAGTTGCGCGCGTTGCCGGGCGCGCTGGAGACGGTTCGCATGCTGCGCGAGCGCGGCCTGCAGGTCTGCGTGGCCTCCAGCAGCACGCCGCCCAAGCTGGAGGCGGCCTTGAAGCTGGTTGGCCTGTGGGATCAGTTCGCGCCCAATGTGTTCAGCACCGCGCAGGTGGCGCACGGCAAGCCGGCGCCGGACGTGTTTCTCTTTGCCGCCCGGCAGATGCGCGCCGCAATCCTGGATTGCGTGGTGGTGGAAGACAGCGTGCCCGGCGTGCGCGCCGCTCGCGCCGCGCGCATGCGCGCCATCGGCTACGTGGGCGCTTCGCATAACGGGCCGGACCAGCGCCAGCGCTTGCTGGACGAGGGCGCATCGGACGTCATCGACGATTTGCGGCGCTTGCCGGAGTTGCTGCTGGACTAGGACGCGCGCGCGCCTATGCCGCGGCAGGCAAGGGCTCCGGCTTGACCCGCACCGCGCGCAGCACGCCCACCATCAGGCAGGCGATGCCGATCAGCGTCAGCGGCTGGGGCATCTGCCCGCGCAGGATGTAGGCATAGGCCAGCGCTGCCAGCGTTTCGAACACGATCAACTGCCCCGCCAGCGCGGTGGGCAGGCGCTGGCTGGCTTCGTTCCAGCACAAGGTGCCCAGCCAGGACGCGAACAGGCCGATGATGGCCATCAAGGCCAGGAAGACCTCGGGCCTGGGACCAGCCGGCATGGGAAAGTCGCTGCCGGCCGCGGCCATGCCGGCCCACAGCACAAGATAGCCCGCCAGCGCCAGCGGCAATGTCGCCACGCCCTGGGCCGTGGCCCAGGTGCGCGGGCTGCGGTCGGGATGGGCGCGGAGCCAGTCCGCGTTACGCAGCGGATACCAGGTCCAGCACGCCACTGCGCCCAGCGCCAGCAGCGCGCCGATGGCGTAGCGCGACATGTCGGCGTCGGCATCCTGGCGCAAGGCCTGCAATTCCACCTGATTGACGCAGGCGATGCCCAGCGCGATCAGCGCCAGCGCGGGCGCCAGTCGCTTCCAGGGCAGCCGGCCGTCGCGCCGAGCGTTGCGCAGGTTGGCGCTGATGGCGATGACCACGGGGAGCGTACCGATAATCATGGTGGGCAGCGGCCCGCCCGCGCGCTGGATGGCGCTGGCCAGGCACAGGTAGTAGAGCAGGTTGCCGATGGCGGCGAGCTTCAGCGCCTCGATCCAGTCGGCGCGCTGCAACTGGCGCAGGCCGCGGCGATCCAGCCAGGCCAGCGGCAGGGCGATCAGGCCGAACGCCAGGTAGCGCGCCACGGATTGCAGCGCGGCAGGGTATTCCGGCAGCAGAAGGGGCCCCACGAACACCAGCCCCCACATCAGGCCGGCGGCCAGGGCATAAAGGGTTCCAGCCCACATACGACGTCGCTCCAGGTCACGAATGGCGGCAGTCTAGCCAGCGGGCGGGCGGCGCGTCTTGTACCAGATTGCGGTGCGGGGCTCAGGCGCGGACTTGCTTTTGGTAGCGCGCGGGCGTGACGCCGTAGCGGCGCGAGAAGGCGCGGGTCAGATGCGCCTGGTCGGTCAGTCCCGAGGCCAGCGCCACCTGGGCAGGCGATTCGCCCGCGGCCAGCCGGCGCTTGGCTTCGAACAGCCGCAGCGCCATCAGCATCTGCTGCGGCGTGGCGTGGTATTGCGCCTGGAAGCTGCGCAGGAAATGAAAAGGGCTGAGGCCGGCCACGGCCGCGAGTTCGTCCAGCATCAGGCGGCGCGCCAGGTTGGCGCGCAGGTAATCGATGACGGGCGCAAAGCGCGGCGCGCCGGTGTCCCTGGCCGTGCGCGGCACACGCGCGTGGCGGCGAAACTCGCCCAGCAGCGCGTACAAGGCGCTGTCGAACGCCAGCGGTTCGCGCGCCTGCCATAAGGTGTCCAGCAGCGCGGTGACGCGCTGCGCGCCGGCCGCGTCATGGCCGACCGCCGTATCGAACCACCAGCCGCTTTCGCCGGTGACGCGGGCCACCACGTCCGGGTCCAGGTAGACCATGCGGTAGCGCCAGCCGCCCTCGGTTTCGGCGCGGCCGGTATGCAATTCGTCGGGGTTCATCAGCACCACCGAGCCCGAGGGCGCCAGATGCTCCGCCCCCCGGTAGCGGAAGCGCTCGACGCCGGACTCGATCGCGCCCAGCCCGTAGGCTTCGTGGGTATGTGGCTCGAAGGCGTAGCGGACGATGTGCGCGCGGTACAGCTCCACGCCGGGCAGGTGCGCCGCCTGCCGGAACTCGGCGCGGTCGCCGGGATGCTCGAACGCCTGCGGCACGCCCGGCATGACGGGCGCGGCAAGGTCGGAGAGGGCATGGTCGGCGGGGCGCATGATTGGATTTAAGCATGCCGGCAAGCGCCGCAGCGCCCCTTGGGCCGCGCGCTCAGGAACCGGACATGTCGCGCGCCCGCGCCAGCAGCAGTTCGCGTTCGCGCGCATTGCGCGTCATGCCGGCCGCGCGTTCGAACTCGGCGCGGGCCTCAGACTTGCGCCCCAGCTTGGCCAGCAGGTCCGCGCGCACGCTGGGTAGCCAGTGGTAGTTGGCCAGCGCCGGTTCCTGTGCCAAATGGTCGGCCAGGTCCAGCCCGGCCTGGGGGCCGAATGCCATGCCGACGGCGACGGCGCGGTTCAGCTCCACGACTGGCGAGGGCGCGGCCTGGGCCAACGCGTCGTACAGCGCCACGATGCGCGGCCAATCGGTTTCCTCGGGCGTGCGCGCCCGGGCGTGGCAGGCGGCCAGTTCGGCCTGCAAGGCGTAAGGGCCGCGCGGGGCTCCCAGACTGTCCGACAGCGCCAGCGCCGCCAATCCGCGGCGGATCAGCAGGGGGTCCCAACGGTTGCGGTCCTGCTCCATCAGCAGGACGGGACGGCCCTGCGCGTCGGTGCGGGCATGCAGGCGCGACGCCTGCAATTCCATCAGCGCCGCCAGTCCGTGGACCTCGCTTTCGCCCGGCGCCAGCTGGGCCAGGATGCGGCCCAGGCGCAGCGCCTCGTCGCACAGCGCGGGACGCATCCAGTCATCACCGGACGTCGCGGAATAGCCCTCATTGAAAATCAGGTAGATCACTTCCAGTACCGACGCCAGGCGCGGCGCGCGCTCCTCGGCCCGGGGGACTTCAAACGGCACGTTGGCCGCGGACAGGCTGCGCTTGGCGCGCACGATGCGCTGCGCGATGGTGGATTCCGAGGCCAGGAAAGCGCGCGCGATCTCGGCGGTGGTCAGCCCGCCCAAAAGGCGCAGGGTGAGCGCCACGCGCGCCTCGGTGGACAACAGCGGATGGCAGGCGGTGAACACCAGCCGCAGCAGGTCGTCGCCGATGTCGTCCTGGCGCGCGGCGTCCAGCGCGTCGACGAAGTCGGGCTCGACGTCGGCCTGCAGGGCTTCCAGCTCGTGTCCGATCTGCTCGTGCTTGCGCGTATGCAGCGCGTCCAGCCGCAGGCGGTCGCGCGCGCGATTCTTGGCGGTAGTCATCAGCCACGCTCCCGGGTTGTCCGGCACGCCGGTTTCGGGCCAGCGTTCCAGGGCGGCGACCAAGGCATCCTGCGCCAGCTCTTCAGCCAGTCCGACGTCGCGCACCAGGCGCGCGACGCCGGCGATGACGCTGGCGGCTTCGATCCGCCAGACCGCCTCGATGGCGCGATGCACGGCCTCCCGCGTCATGCGTTGGGCACTTCGCCGGGGGCCATGTACACCAGCTCCCAGACATGGCCGTCCAGATCCTCGAAGCCATGCGCGTACATGAACCCGTGGTCCTGGGGCTGGCGCGGAGCGGTGCCGCCGGCGGCGAGGGCGCGCTTCACCTGCTCGTCCACTTCGGCGCGGCTGTCGCAGGACAGCGCGATCAGCACCTCGGTGGTCTTGGTGGCATCGGCTACCGGCTTGCCGGTGAAGGTCTGGAAAAAGTCCTTCACCAGCAGCATGACGTAGATGCTGTCGCTCACGACCATGCAGGCGCCCTGGTCGTTGGTGAACTGCGGATTGAAGCTGAAGCCCAGGCTCTTGAAGAAAGCCTGCGATTTCTGCATGTCAGCGATGGGGAGATTGACGAAGATCTGGTTGTGCATGATGTTCCCGCTTCCTTTTTAATGTGTGTCCTGGCGCTTTTCTGCCAGGGTCTTGAGGTTGGCCAGCCCGTCTTCGAAATCCTTCCCGACCATGCTGTCCATGTTGAAAAAGAGATGCACCGGTTTGGGGGCGTGGTTCAGCCGCTCATTGGCCATTGCCGGATATCCGCCGGTAGCGTTCGACTCCCTCGCTGGGGCCGAATTCGTCCAGTTCGAAGACCTGCCGCACTTCGACGGCGCAGGACTGGCCGGGGAAGGGCTGGGGAAAGCGCAGCGCCCATTGCATGGCCTCCTCGCGCGAGCGGACCTGGATCATGGTGTAGCCGGCGATCAATTCCTTGGTCTCGGCGAACGGGCCGTCGACCACCTTGCGCTGGTCCTTGTCGTACTGCACCCGCCAGCCCTTGGAAGAGGGGTGCAAGCCATTGGCGTCCAGCAGCACGCCGGCCTTGGCCAGCGCCTCGTGATAGGTCGCCATGGCGGCCAGCAGGCTTTCCTGGGGCATCACGCCGGCTTCGCTGTCCGGCGTGGCGCGGACGATGATCATGTATCGCATTCCTGGGACTCCTCGATTCTGACTACAAGGCCCGAGGGGGGCTTGTACTGGCACGACGAACGGCAAGACGCGGAATCGACAGAAAAATGATGAACCTAGGGTAACTACCAAGAAAGCGGGCGGACCGGCCTGATCCTGCACACCGTTACAAAGGCACAGCCCTGGTTGCAGCGCGCGTCCATACACTCCCAGCGTCCGCAACTTTGAACACCGATATGAAAATCCTGTGCAGTCTTGCCTTGCTGGCTTCCTTGCTGACGGGCTGTGCCGTCTATACCCCCAGCGGCGCGGTCATCGTCGATCCCCACGACGGCGGCGGCCGTGGCGGTTTCTGTCCGCCGGGCCAGGCCAAGAAAGGAAACTGTTGAATCGCGCGGCTGGCGCGCGCGCCAGCCGCCGGTCCAGCATGGGCCGCGTGCCTACATGAAGCAGGGACCCAGTTCGCGGACCTCAACCGTGGCCCACTGGGCGGCCGGACACTCGGCCGCCAGCGCCAGCGCCTCTTCCCGGGTATCGCAGTTCAGCAGGAAGAAGCCGCCTATCATTTCCTTGGCCTCGGCATAGGGGCCGTCCACCAGGGAACGTTCGCCGTCGCGGATCCGCAGGCGCACGGCTTCCGATTCGGACTTCAGGGATTCCGCGCGCGCCAACAGGCCGCGCGAACTCAGGTCTTCCGCATAGCGCAGCATCTGCGCGTAGGCTTCGCGGCCCTCTTCGGGCGTGCGCTGGGCGCGCTGGCCCACCGGTTCGACGATGAAAAGCAGATAGGACATGGGATCTTCCAGTTCGGACTGCCGATAAGGTTCGCCAGATTACCGCTATTTGTTGCGCCGGTGCCATCCTGCAATACGTCGCCCGGCGTTCTTTGTAAGCAGAGGTAGGCGGCGGACTCAGCTACCGTCCCGCAACACTGCCACTCCCGTCCGGGGATTCACCAGCGTGACGTTCTCCAGCGCCTGGATACGCCAGGCGCCGGCCTGCCGCGTCAGCACGGCAAGAATCATGGTGTCGACGGCATGGGCGCCCGCTGGATGCGCCGCGCCGGCCGCCAGACGACTCCAGAAGTGCACGATCGCTGCGTCGGCGCCGACCGGCGTCACGTCAACGAGTTCGTTCGCCAGCGTGGAATCGCTGTAGATGCTGGCGTGGATGGGAGCATGCATCTTGACGATTTCCTCGACGCCGCGCACATAGTGGCCGAACCGGTTCACGAACGTCGCGTCCTCATGGAACAGCGCGCCCAGCGCCTGCATGTCGTGATCGTTCCAGGCGGCCTGGAACGCGCCTGGGATGTCTTCGGGATTGTGCATCTGCGTCATGTGGATTCTTGCCCGTGTCTGTATAAGGAAAGGCGTCGCGCCATGCGCCGTCATGGCTACCCGCAAGCATGAATAATGCGTCAGACTACGGAATCGGCGCTACCGGATTTGCAGCCTGACATGCTCTGCCGGCACGCCCGTCCACACTGCGAAGGTCCCATGGCATCCCATACTTCCGCCTCCAAGGATGTGACCGCCGCCGGCTGGCTGCGCTGGCTGCCCGGACTGGCGGTGCTCCGGTCATACCAGGCCGCCTGGCTGCCCAAGGACGTGGCCGCCGGCCTGGTGCTGACGACCATGCTGGTGCCGGTCGGCATTGCCTATGCCGAAGCGTCCGGCGTCCCGGGCGTTTATGGCCTTTATGCCACCATCATTCCACTATTGGCCTATGCGCTGTTCGGCCCCAGCCGGATCCTGGTGCTGGGACCGGACTCCGCTTTGGCAGCGCCCATCCTGGCAGTGGTGCTCAGCGTTTCCCAAGGCGATCCGATGCGCGCGGTGGCCGCGGCCAGCCTGATGGCGCTGGTCGCCGGGCTGTTCTGCATCGTGATGGGATTGCTGCGGCTGGGTTTCATCACCGAGCTGCTGTCCAAGCCGATCCGCTATGGCTACATGAACGGCATTGCGCTGACGGTGCTGGTCAGCCAGTTGCCCAAGCTGTTTGCCATCTCCATCGAAGACGCCGGCCCGCTGCGCGAACTGGTGCAGCTGGGCCAGGCCGTTTACCAGGGGCAGACCAACTGGTACAGCTTCGGGGTAGGGGCGGCGACTTTGGCGGTGATCCTGCTGCTCAAACGCTACGAGCGCGTGCCGGGCATCCTGATCGCGGTGATTCTGGCGACACTGGCCGTCAGCCTGTTCCACCTGGACTCGCAGGGCGTGAAAGTGCTGGGCGAAATCCCGCAGGGGCTGCCCAAGTTCGTCTTGCCCTGGCTCAGCAACGCGGACCTGGTCAAGATCGCGCTGGGCGGCTGCGCGGTGGCGCTGATCGCCTTCGCCGACACCAGCGTGCTGTCGCGCACCTATGCCGCGCGCACGAACACGCGGGTCGATCCGAACCAGGAAATGGTGGGCCTGGGCGTGGCCAACCTGGCGGCCGGCTTCTTCCAGGGCTTTCCGATCAGCAGCAGCGCTTCGCGCACGCCGGTGGCCGAGGCGGCGGGTTCGCGCACGCAGCTCACGGGCGTGGTGGGCGCGCTTGCCGTCGCGGGGCTGCTGGTCGCAGCGCCCAATCTGCTGCGCTACCTGCCGAACAGCGCGCTGGCCGCGGTGGTGATCGCGGCGGCCATCGGCCTCTTTGAATTCAAGGACCTGCGCCGCATCTACCGTATCCAGCAATGGGAGTTCTGGCTGTCGATGGCGTGCTTTGCCGGCGTGGCCGTGTTCGGCGCCATTCCGGGCATCTGCCTGGCCGTGCTGATCGCCGTGATCGAATTCCTGTGGGACGGCTGGCGTCCGCACTTCGCCGTGCTGGGCCGCGTGCCCAACCTGCGCGGCTACCATGACCTGAAACGCTATCCGAATGCTGCACTGATCGACGGCCTGGTGCTGTTCCGCTGGGACGCGCCGCTGTTCTTCGCCAATGCCGAACTCTTCCAGCAACGCCTGATGGAAGCCGTGGAGGCCTCGCCCACGCCGGTGCGCCGGGTGGTGGTGGCTGCCGAGCCGGTCACCAGTGTGGACGTCACGTCGGCGGACATGTTGCGCGAACTCAGCCGCAGCCTGGCCCAGCAAGGCGCGGCGCTGCATTTCGCGGAAATGAAGGACCCCGTGCGCGACAAGCTCAAGCGCTTCGAACTGACCGAGGTTTTTGGCGACGACCGCTTCCATCCCACGGTGGGCAGCGCGGTGGACAGTTACCTGGAGAGCGGGGGCGGCGGGCATCCTGGAGATTGAGGCCCGCCTCGCCTGGGTCAGGCCATCAACACGGCGACCTGTTCGCCGAACAGGATCAGCGCAATGACGATCATGGCCAGGCCCGAGAACTGGCTGACCCTGCGCGCGGCCACCGGGCGCGATTGCAGCACCGCCTTCGACCCCAGGCCCACCAGGGTGTAGATGACGGCGCAATTGAGGATCTGCAGGATTCCCAACGCCGTGATCTGCGTGGAAATCGGCCAGGCGCCGTCGCGGCTGGTGAATTGCGGCAGCAAGGCCAGGAACAGCAGGATGGCCTTGGGGTTCACGCCGCTGACGGCGAAACCTCTTGCGGCCCAGCCCAGCCAATGCCCCGCGGCCCGCGCGTCACCCGCTATGGGCTCCGACGGATGCGCCAGCACGTTGGCCCCCAGCCAGAGCAGATACGCCGCGCCGACCAGCGTCAGCACGGTGAGGATGGCGGGTTCGCTCGCAACCAGCGCCCCTATGCCCGCCGCGACCACCATGGTGATCATCAGATAGCCGGTCAACATGCCCGCGACGGCCGGAAGGACGGCCTTGTCCCGTAAGCCGGCGGATATGGCATACGCCCAATCCGCGCCCGGGACGACAACCAAAGAAAGCGAAACAAGCCAAAACGCCACCAGATTGCCGGTTTCCAACTGCATACCCCAAATGAATCTCAGGCGGGGAATGTTATCGGCGAAGCAAGGGGAAGTGCTCCTGCTATCTACCTAAAAATACATAGTTATGGGTAGAATCTTCCCCATGGATGACTTGGATAGAAAAATTCTTGCGCGGCTGCAGGAAGACGGCCGCATTTCCATCACGGACCTGGCGGAACGGGTTGGCCTGAGCCTGTCTCCGTGCCACCGGCGGCTGCGGGCGCTGGAAGAGGCGGGCGTCATCAGCGGCTACGGCGCAAACATCAATCTGGCCGCGGTCGGGCTGAATTTTTCGGCCATCGTCTTCGTCACCATGCGCGAAGGCAGCAGCGACCGGGTGTCGGCGTTCGAGGCAGCCCTGGCCGATATTCCCGAGGTGGTGCAGGCGCAGCGGCTGTTCGGCGACCCGGACTACATGCTGCACGTCGTCACCCAGGACCTGCCCGCGTTCCAGGCGCTCTATGACCGGGTGTTGTCGGCGCTGCCGAGCGTGCTGCGGTTGCGGTCGACGCTGGTGATGAAGAACGTGCTGAGAAACCGGCCTGTGCCGCTCTGAGGCGGGCGGAGAGCCAGGCCGCGCGGCTGCGCGCGACCTGGGCCCGGATCAGGATTTCGCGGCGGAGGCGGGGGCGGCCGCGGCGGCCCCAGGCGTCGCGCCCTGCGCCGTCTTCTGCGGGGGCGCAATGTCCATGATCAGTTCCACGCGCCGGTTGGCCGCGCGGCCTGCCGGGGTGTCATTGGACTCGATGGGGCGGGTCTCGGCGTAGCCGACAGCGCGCAGGCGCTGGGCCGATACGCCGTCGCGGACCAGCTCGCGCAGCACGCTGGTGGCGCGGCTGCTGGACAGTTCCCAGTTGGACGCGAATTGCCGGGTCTGGATGGGCACGGGGTCGCTGTGGCCCTCGACCGAGACCTGGTACTCGTTCTTGTTGAGGATGGCGGCCAGGCGCTTGATCACGTCCAGGCCGGTGGGGCTGAGGGTGGCCTGGCCGGACGGGAACAGCAGTTCATTGCTGATGCGAAAGCTCACCGACTGCTCGTTGATGATCACGTCCACCGATTTGCCCAGGTCGGCCAGGCCCAGCGATTCCTTGGAGGGCGCGCGCAGCGGCGGGGCGGCGTCGGCGACGACCTCGCCTTCCTGGGCAGGCTGGGCCGTGGCTGCGGCCACGGCAACGGCCGGGGCTTCGGCCTGCGCCCAGCTTGCCGGAATCTGGACCGCGTCGAATTCGGAGTATTCGCCGTCGTAGTCGGGCAGGCCGCTGGCGGCCAGTGTGCCGACCAGCTCCACGGGTTGTTCCGATTGGCCGAAGGCGCCGCCGTGCAGCCGCGTGAGCGCCAGCAGCACGACCAGCATGGCCAGCAGCAGGGTGATCAGGTCCAGGTAGCTGAGCAGCCAGTTCTCGGAGTCCTGTTCGACGGTTTCCTCGACGTGCCAGCGGGCATAGCGGTCCTTGCGGTCGCCCTTGCTGGGACGCCAGCCGCTATTGGCCGCCGCTTTCTCGGCGCGTAGCTGGGCCTGGCGGGCCTGCTCGATCCGCTGCGCCAGGGTGGGAGAAATCAGGCTCATTGGCGCGCGGCGGCAGGACGGGCGATGGAGACGGGCTGGGCCGCGCCAGGTTTGGCCGCGGGTTTGATCTGACCTTCCGCCTTGGCTTGCGCGGCCTGGGGCTTGGCGTCCGCGCCGCCGTCGTAGATTTCGTCTTCAACGTGCATGACGAAGGAATTCAGCGTTTCGCGCACCACCGCGGGGCCGCGCTTCTCGCACATCATGGCGATGCCCTGCAGCACCATGTTCATGGATTCGACGCGCCTTGCGGTACGGCGTTCCAGCTTGAGCGCGATGGGCTTGCAGACCAGATTGGCCAGCAGGATGCCGTAGAAGGTGGTCATCAGGCCGATGGCCAGCTGCTGGCCGATCATCTGCATGCTGCCGTCGCCCAGCACCGACATCAGGTTGATCAGGCCCACCAGCGTGCCCAGCATGCCGAAGGCCGGGGCAAAGGTGGCCATGACCCGGAACATCTGGGCCTCGGCCTGTTCACGCGCGCGCAGCCGCGCCACGCGCCATTGCAGCAGTTCGATGATCTGGTCTTCGGGCGTGTTGTCGATGATCAGCTGCACGCCGGTGCGCAGGAAGGGGTTGCTGACCTTCTTGAGTTCCTGCTCGACCTTGCGGACGTCGGTGTTCATCCACAGCTGGGCCATGGACACCAGTTCCTCGATGTCCCGCTGCTGGTCGTGCTGGTCGTTGCGAAAGACGGTGCGCACCAGCTTGAAGACGCGCAGCACTTCCGACAGCGGGTAGGCGATGAACACGGCGGCCGCGGTGCCGCCCAGCACGATGGCCAGTCCCGGCAGGTTGATGTACATGCCGGGGTCGGTGGCGGCCAGGGCCACGACGATAACCAGGGTAAGCAGGCCGACGGCGGCGCCGATGACGGTAGACGGATTCATGGATCTTGCCCGATAAACATAGGCATCCCCGTACGCGGAATGCCGGATTTCGGGGAATTCTAGCCAGGGCAGGTCTGAGTCAATCGGCCGGAAAACGGGGCGAAAAGGGCGGTAAGCGGCGGCTTGAAGCGGTCGGCGGGGCGCAGGTCGGTCCGGAAATAAAAGGGTCGGATAAGACGCAGGATCGGTCGGTGCATATGCCGGCAAGCCACGAGTCCCGCATCGGCTCCTCGTCGATCCTCGCGTCGGCCCTATCGGCCCTGGCGATCCTGCCGGGCGAACCATTCCTCGCGCGTGATCTCCCAGATTTCCGTGGGCAGCCGTCCGCTGACGTAGCCGCGCTCCTCGGTGGCGACCAGGCGCATGCCGCTTCGCTCCGAAATCCGGCGCGAGGCGGTGTTGGTGGCGGCCTTGGGCGCCCGCAGCAAAGGCTTGCCCAGGACCTCGAACCAGTATGCGGTGGCGGCTTCGCTGGCCTCGGTCATGTAGCCCCGGCCGTGATGGGCGGGGTCCAGCCAGAAACCGCGGTTGTTCCAGGAATCGTCGTCCATCAGGCTGACGATGCCTATCAGGCTGGCGGGCGCCTGACGGGTGCGGATGGACCAGTGCCACTCCTTGCCGCGCCGCATCGCAGGGATCGCTACTTGTTCCAGATAGCTGCGCGCCCCGTCGGGCGGGTAGGGCCATGGCACCTGGTCGACCAGGTAGCGCACCACTTCCCACTGCGGGAACAGGCGCTGGATCGCTTCGGCGTCGCCGATTTCCAAGGGCTGCAGGATCAGGCGGTCGGTGGCAAGAGGCGGGAACAAAGGAGCTTCAGGCATGGCTGCTGGGGGCGGGCGCCGCGTGCCGGCGGCAGATATGTATATCATGAGCGTCATCTGGCGGCGTCTCGCCCGGCGCCGCGGCAGCATTGGAGCAAAAACATGAATACCCCCAACGAAAACGTCAGCATGGCGCTTTTCTGTGATTTCGAGAACGTGGCGCTGGGCGTACGCGACACCAAGTACCAGAAGTTCGACATCCGGCCGGTGCTGGAACGGCTGCTGCTCAAGGGCAGCATCGTGGTCAAGAAGGCCTATTGCGACTGGGAGCGGTACAAGGAATTCAAGGCCCCCATGCACGAGGCCAATTTCGAACTGATCGAGATCCCGCACGTGCGCCAGTCCGGCAAGAATTCCGCCGACATCCGGTTGGTCGTGGACGCGCTGGACTTTTGCTACACCAAGTCCCACGTCAATACCTTCGTGATCATCAGCGGCGATTCCGATTTTTCGCCCCTGGTTTCCAAGCTGCGCGAGAACAACAAGAAAGTGATCGGCGTGGGCGTGAAGCAGTCCACCTCGGACCTGCTCATCGCCAACTGCGATGAATTCATCTTCTATGACGACCTGGCCCGCGAAGGCCAGCGCGCAGCCGACGCGCGCCGCGACAACCGTGGCGGCGCCGCCGCGGGCCAGCAGCGCCGCACGCCCGACGAGGAACGCCGCCGCAAGGAAGAGCTTGAGGCCCGCAAGACCCAGGCCGTGGAAATGGTCGCCGAGACCTTCGAAGCCCTCATGGCCGAACGCGGCGACAGCGGCAAGATCTGGGCGTCCGCCCTGAAGGATGCGCTCAAGCGCCGCCGGCCGGATTTCAACGAGTCCTACTACGGCTTCCGCGCCTTCGGCAACCTGCTGGACGAGGCGCAGTCGCGCGGCCTGCTGGAAGTCGGGCGCGAGGAAAACGCCGGCACCTACGTATACCGCGACAGCGCGGACGGGGCTGCGGCCGCGAATCGCGCCGCAGCCGATGGCGGATCCCGTTCAGCCTCGGCCCGGCAGCCGGCAGCGGCCGAGACCGGCGACGCGTCTGCCGGCGCGGCTCAGGAAGAATCCCGTTCCCGCTCCGGCCGCAAATCGCGTGGCGGGCGCAAGTCGGGCGGCGAGGGCAGGGGAGCCAACCAGACTGCCGAGCAGGAAACCGCTGGCGAGAGCGCTGCCGCGCCGTCCGAAGCTTCGTCCGCGGCGTCTTCCGTCCAACCCGCAACCAAGGCGCCGGCCCCGACTGAGGCAGCCGCGCAATCCGCCGCCATAGCGCCGGCGACCGCGCAGGCCGATGCCGCCAGGCAGGCCGACGAACAAGCGGATGCCGCCAAGCTGGACGCCATGCGGGCCGACGCCCTGGCTCGAGCGCAGGAATCGAAACCGGTCCAACCCTCGCGTCTGCCGCCCATGCCCAAGCCCCTGCCGCAAGCGCGCCAGCCGTTGCCGGCGGTGAACATCGCTGAATGGACCTTTGCCCAACCTGCCGCGGAAAGCCGCAGCCAGCCCGCGAGCAAAACGCCTGCCAAGATGTCCGACCCGTTCGAGGGCGGCATGGCCAGGATTGCCGCAAGGGACGAGGCCAAGGCCGTCCAGCCCGTGGCGGACACGCCTGCGGCTGCAGAGCCCGCAGCCGACAAGCCCGCTGCGAAGCGGGCCGCGACCCGCAGCCGTCCCGCTGCCAAGAAGACCGCCGCCAAGACCGCACCCGTGGCGCCGGCCGAGCCAGCGGCTGCGGCGGCAGCCGAAGCGCCCGCCAAGCCTGCCCGCAAGAGCGCCGCCAAGACCGCCAGCAAGGCGGCTCCCCGCGCGCGCCGGGCCAGCAAGACGGCCGGGGAATCCTGAAGCCCCGGCTTCAGGGCTGACAGCGCTTAACCGCCCGGGCCGCCGTAGCGGCCCGGCGTGGCGCCCAGCTCGCGCTTGAACATGGCAATGAAGGCGCTGACGTTGTCATAGCCCAGCTCCAAGGCCACTGTGGTCACGGCCGCGCCTTCGGCCAGCATTTCCTGCGCCCGCATCAGGCGGGCGCGCTGCCGCCAGGCGCCCAGGGTCAGGCCGGTTTCCGCCAGGTAGCGGCGCGCCAGCGTGCGCGGCGACATGCCGATGGCGGCGGCCCATTCTTCTTGCGTCCGGGTGTCCGAGAGCTGGTTCGACAGCGCCAGCGCCAGCCGCTGCAGACGCGCGTCTCGCGGCAGGAGCAGGGGCTGGCCGGCATGCGGCAGGGTTCTGATTTCATCCCGGATCACCTCGATCAGGCGGCTGCGCGCCGGGTCGATTGCGTCGTCGCTCCAGGACGCGGCGCGGCCCACGGCGGCCAGCAGCAGATCGGAGGCATGCAGCACGCAAGGACCGGCAGGCAGCCCCGCGCAAGCCGCCGGGCTCAAGTACGCGCTATAGCCGGCATACGGACCATGCGAGTACAGTCCGTGCGGCACGTCGGGGGGTATCCACACCGTCTGGCGGGATGCCACCACCCATTGATGGTCTCCCGCATAGACCGTCAGCAAGCCTTGATAGGCGCCCAATAGCTGCCCCCGCGCATGTTGATGCATGGCGGTATGGCGTAGCGCGCCATCCTGGCTGCGTACGGCGATCAGCCTGGGACCGCCGCGGTCGCGGGCGCGTCCAGGGTCGAGCAAGGGAGGGGTGAGAGCAGGCAGTGCCATTGGCAGAAATACCGTATTGAATGGCCAGAACCGCGCAGACCTGCCACGCGGGCCCGTCTATCGTAACTCCTGTCTTGAACAGCTACAGGAGCACAACATGAAAGCAAGCGATATCCTGCCCGACGGCAGGGATCTGGGGGAGTTCAACGGCGTGGCGGTGCGCAAGGGTACGGTGGGGGCGTTTCTCGCCAACGCCCGCGTCTGCCTCGACCCACAGGCGCCGGCCCAGGCCGTGGCCGATGCGCGTACGGACATCCAGGATGCCTTGCCGGCGCTCAATGCGCTGGGGCTGTTCGACGTGCTGCAGGTACGGGATCCCGCGCTGCGCGCCTGGATGCGCGAAATGGGCGCGGCCGCAAGCTGAGCCCTGGCCACACAGGCGTCCGCGCGCCAAGCCCGGTGCTCTATCATGCATGCTTTGAATAAGGGCCGCGCGCCGTGTTGCGGTCCATCGCCTCGGATTACGCATGCAATACGTTCTGGTCAGTTCCTGTCTGCTGGGCAACCCCGTACGCTACGACGGACGCGGCGCCTCCCATGACCACGCCGTGCTGACGCGCTGGCGGGACGAAGGCCGGGTGGTGGCGGTCTGTCCGGAAATGGCGGGCGGCATGCCGGTTCCGCGTCCGCCCGCCGAGATCGAGCCGGACTCGGACGCCGCCGCCGTGCTGGCCGGCCGCGCTCGCGTCATGGCGGTGTCGGGCGAGGATGTCACCGCGCCCTTCGTGCATGGCGCGCAAGCAGCGCTGGAAGCCGCGCGCAAGCACGGCATCGGCATCGCAGTGCTGAAGGAGGGTAGCCCTTCCTGTGGCAGCGGCTACGTGTACGACGGCCATTTCGCCGGCCGCAAACAGCCCGGCGTGGGCGTGACGGCCGAACTGCTGGCCCGGGCCGGCCTGCGCGTCTTCAGCGAGAAACAGTGGGATGAGGCCCAGGCCTGTCTGGCCGGCCTGGAGGCGGCCGATGGGCGTTGATGTGGGCGACCTGCTGGTGCTGCTGGGAGTGGCCGGTTGCGCGGTCCTGGCCTGGAAGGCCGCAGTGCGCACCGGCCGCAGCAAGGGCCTGCTGCGCCTGGCCGCCGGCCTCTGCCTGGCCCTGTCCGGCTTCTTTTTCTACGCCTGGTACGCGCAATACCTGAAGTGGGACTTCAACGAGCTGGGCCGTTACTACGATCCGGTCGACCAGGTGGTCTACACGGATTCGGGATTCGTCTGGATCCTGCCCGCCAGCGTCATGCTGGCCGTCGGCCTGCTCTGCGGCTGGCGCGGCTGGCGCCGCTGAGCCGCCAGCCGCTTACTGCCTCACGCGGTCATTCGCTGCGGATGTTGGCCTGCTTCACGATTCGGCCGTTATCGGCGTATTCCTTCTGCACCTGGGCCGTGAACTGCTCCACCGTCCCGGGCGACATGATGTTCAGCGCGTCCGTCAGCGGTTTGCTGATGTCCGGCATGGCGGCGATGCGGTTGATGAGGCCGTTCATGCGCTGGCGGAAATCCGGACTGGTGCTGGCGGGAGCGAAAAAACCGAAAGTGGATGTCATGTTGGCCATGGGATAGCCCAGTTCGGCCAGCGTGGGCGTGCCGGGCCGTCCGGGCAGCCGGGCGGGGGAACCCACCGCCAGCAGCGTGAGCTTGCCTTCGTCGATCAGCGCATTGACCGGACCGGAGGCGTTCACCAGCATCAGCGTAAATTGTCCACCGAGGGCATCGGGCACCATCTGCGCCATGCCCTTGTACGGCACGTGGGTGATGCGCACGTCCGCCTGGCCATTGATCTGCTCCAGCATCAAATGCCCCAGCGACCCCACGCCGGCCGTCGCCAGCGACAGGCCGCCGGGATCGGCCTTGGCCTGGGCCAGCATGTCCTGGAAGGTTTTGCCCGTGAACTTCGGGCCGCCCACCAGATACACCGGCGAATACATCACGGAGGCCACCGGCGCCAGATCCTTCAAGGGGTCGTACAGCGTCTTCATCACATGCGGCGATAGCGTGACGGGGCTGACGGCGGTAAAGGCCAGGGTGTTCTCGTCGTGAGCCCGCGCCACCGTGTTCATGCCAATCATGCCGCCCGCGCCGCCGCGGTTCTCGACCACCACGGGCCGGCCCAGTTCCGCCGCCAGTTTCTGCGCGAACGCGCGCGCCGTGTTGTCGACGATGCCGCCCGCACCATAGGGCACGACGATGGTCATGGCCTTGGCGTCGGCTTGCGCTTGCGCGGCGGCAGAGAACGCGCAGGCTGCGCTGATTGCGCACAGCCCGGCGATCCGCTTGAAATTCAACATGCTTTCCCCTTGTCTATGCCCGACGGCCTGTCCGTCGGGACGCGGCAACGGCCTTGCAAAGAGGCGCGCCGGCATGCAGTGTGTGCAGGCCGGCGCGGCAGGGCAAGCGGGAATACCCGGAATGGCGCTTCAGTGCGCGCGGTAGCCGCGGCTGGTCATGCAGGAATCCAGCGCCCGGTTGTAGGAGTCCACCATGACCTGGGTGGTCCATTGCGTGATGGTGGCCGGGTCGTATCCGCTCTGGTTCATTGCCCAGCGCTGGCAGTCCACGGTGGCGCTGGCCTGGGCGCTGTTGACGGGCGCGGTGGACTCGTATTGCACCGGCTCGTACTGAGGCTGGGGCGCGCTGTACACGGGCTGCGCCTCGTACACTGGCGCGTTGTAGACGGGGGCCGCGTAGACCGGCGGGCTGGTGTAGCCCACGCCCGACGAATAGACGCCCGCCTGGGTGTAGGAAGGCCCGGAATCAGCCGCCAACAGCAGGCCTATGGTGGCCAGCGCGAAGGCGCCGCCTATCCACCAACCGTCGGAACTGCTGCTGCCGCCATGGTAATTGTGGTACCCGCCGTGGTATCCGCCACCGTGGTATCCGCCGCCGTGGCCGCCGCCCCAATAACCGCCGCCACGCCCGCCAGCCATGGCAGGCGCGCTTGCCACGGCCAACGCCAGCGCCGCGACGATGGCCATACGGCCAGAAAACCGCTTCATGATCTTGCTCCTGATCCGCCCCGGGGCCCAGCGTGACGCGGGACCCGGACCGATATTGCCACTTTACCGCCTGGCCGCTCCCATAAAGTGTCTCAAGCGCTACGGAGATTTCAACTGATTTCAGCGGGAGGCGGACGGGTCCCGGCGGTCGGGCCAGTTGTTGCAGGAACGCGACTCGCCGGGGCGCAACGTGATCTGCGGCTTATCGTTGAAATACGCGGCGTCGCGGTCCAGCGTCATGTAGGTTTCGTAGCCCGTTTTCTCCACGCACCAGTTCCAGAAGTACACCTGCGCCCCGTGGATCATCATCGATTCGGCGCGCCATTCCTTCAGGGCCCCGAACGCGGCGCTGCCGTCGGACGCGCTGCGGGTTTCATTGCGGAATTGTTCCCGCCCATAGGGAAACGTGCTGCTGATCAACACCACCCGCGCATCGGCCAGGGGCTGGGAATTTTCGTCCAGCACGGTGGCGCGGGCGTCAGGCTGCATGGTCTTGTACACGGGGTAGGGCACGCAGCCCGATAGCAGGCTGGCGAGCGCCAGGGTGGCAATGGTCGGCAAGCACTTTGGGAAGGACATTGCAATGGTTGTATCCGTTGTGGGAACCGTGGGTAAAACCAGTGGCTAAAAGCGCGGAAGGGTAGTATTTTCTCGCGATGATTACGGCACGACCTTCTTCTTTACCGCAAGACAAGCGTCTCACCAAGGGTGAACGCACACGGGCTCAACTTCTGGAGGTCGCGGCAGCGGAATTCGCGGAACGCGGATTCCAGCATACCCGGATCAGCGACATCGTCGCCCGCGCCGGCGTGACCCAACCTGTCTTCTATCAATACTTCGCCGGCAAACAGGCAGCCTACGATGAACTGGTGGGCCTGTTCGCGCAGCGCTTGCGCCAGGCCATCGGCCAGGCGCGCATGCCGGACGGGCTGCAGGACGCCGGATTGGACAGTCGCGTCCGCCTGGGCGTGAGCGGCCTGCTCGCCATTCTGCAAGAGGATCCGAACCTGACGCGCATCGGCTTCTTCCAGGCCGCCGAGGCCGAGGCGCTCAAGAACGAGCTGGCGGCGATGATCGCCGACAACGTGAGGGCCGAGCAAAAGGTGGGACTGCTCCGCGAGGACATTCCGGCCGACTGGTACGCCCAATCCATGATGGGCATCATCGAACGGTTCACGCGGCAGGAGCCGGATGCGGCCAGGCAGCAAGCCCTGGCGGAAGTCGTCACCAGCCTGTTGCTGGACGGGATACGAAAACCGCTCCGACAAGCCTCCTAGCCGGAGGCTTTTTTTTGGCCGGAATCCGGATCCGAATCCGGGCCTGAATTGCATTCGCGCGGTCCGGCACTCAAGCCCAGGTTTCTTGCAGATACATCCATTGCGGCTGGCCGCCGGGCTGGAGGGCAAACAGCGCTGTCGCCCGGCGCTGGGTCGCGCCCGCGGTCCAGGCGTGGCGTTCACGGTAGCTCAGCAAGACCGAATCCGCGCCGGCGTGCAGCACGGCCAGCTCGTCGATGTCGATCTTCAAGCCGGGGCGGGAGCCGCGCAATCTGCCGAACAAGGCCGGCAAAGCCTCCGCGGGCAGACGCTGACCGTCGGCGGCGATCATGCTGAAGCCGGGCGCAAAATCCTTGAGCAGGGCGGTCAGCTGTGTATCCGGGGCATCGGGCGAGCCGATCCAGCCTTCGATACGGGCATGGACGTCGACAGCCAGGCGCAGGCAATGGGATGAAAGGTCGGACATGGGTGGGATTCCTGGAAAGGGAGCGCCATTCTAGGAGCCAGGTTGTTCCCGAAAAACGACCTATAGATGGATATACTGTTCGTGTTTTTTTGACAATTAATCCAGGCCTTCCATGATCAATCTGAATCGTCTGGCGATGTATGCGGCGGTGGCCGAGGCCGGCTCTTTTACCGCGGCGGCCGATGCGCTGGGCACGACCAAGGCGGTGGTCAGCTTCAACATCAAGCAGTTGGAACAGGAGCTGGGCGTGGCGCTGCTCACGCGCAGCACTCGGCGGTTGGCGCTGACCGAGGCGGGGGAAGGCTTTTACGGCCACTGCGCGCGGCTGCTGCGCGAAGCCGAGGCCGCGGTGGACGAGGCGCGTTCCGGCCAGACGGCGCTGTCGGGCAGCCTGCGGGTGACGGCGTCGGTGGACTACGGCAACCGGGTGGTGGCGCCGGCGCTGGCGGCATTCGCGCGCGCGCATCCCGCCTTGCGGGTGGGGTACCGCGCCGGGTCCGCGCATGCGGACCTGATCGCCGAACGGCTGGACCTGGCCATACGGGTGGGGGCGCTGGAGGATTCCAGCTACCGGGCCACGCGCATCGGCCAGTTCAGGCTATGGATCGTGGGCAGTCCGGACCTGTTGGCGCAGCACGGCGCGCCGCGCACGCCGCAGGCGCTGGCGGCGCTGCCCTGGCTGGCCAACCGGCCCGGCCGCAGCGACCGTTGGCGGCTGACGGACAGCAAGGGGCGCGAGCACGAGCTGCGCGTGGCGCCGGTGGCGCAGGCCGATACGGCCTCGGCGCTGCTGGCTTTTGCCGAGGCCGGATGCGGCGTGGCCGCGCTGCCGGAGTGGCTGCTGGAAGAGCCTTTGGCGCGCGGCACATTGCAACGCCTGCTGCCTTCGTATGCGCTGCCGCGCCTGGAGGTCTACGCCGTGTATCCCGACACCCGCCACGTCAGCGCCAAGGTCCGGCGCTTCATCGATTTCCTGCGGGAGCGGCTGGGGCCGTCCGGCAAGCCTTAGGGGCGGCGCATGGTCCTTTGCATGCGAACATGCTCGGGCCTCGCGTCTCAGCGCTCCAATGCCGGCGTGCCGCCCGCGCCCAGATCCCAATACAGTCCTGTCATCAGGCTCAACGCCTGCCGCAGCAAGGCCGGAGGCAAGTGTTCGTTCGGCGCGTGCTGGGAACAGCCTGGATAGGAGTGCGGCACCCAGATCGTGCGCAGGCCCAGCACGTCGGTGAAGATGTCGTTGGGCAGAGAGCCGCCCAGGTTGGGCAGCACGGCGGTCTTGGCGCCGGAGGTGCGTTCCAGCGAATCCACCGCCCAGCGCACCCAGGCGTCGTCAGGGTCGATGCGGGTGGCGCGGAACATGTTCTCGCGCGTCAGCGTGATCTGGACCATGGGGAAGCCCTGGCGGTCCAGATGGCGGCGCAGGGCGGGGACCAGGTCGTCCGGATCCACGCCCACCACGAAGCGCAGCTGGCAGCGGGCCCAGGCGCGCGGCGGAATGGCGTTGACGGGCGTGTCGGGATTGCCGGTCTTGTAGGCCAGCACCTCGAACGAGCACCAGCCGAACACGCGCTCTGCCGGCGACAGCCCCGGCTCGCCCCACCAGGGTTCGATCTCGGGACCATCGGCGCCACCGTCCACCTGGCAATCGGCAAGGGCGCGCCGCACCGCGGCGGGCAGTTCGCGCGGCACCCATTCGGGGATGCGGATCTGGCCGGTGGGCGAAACCAATGTGGAGATGGCGTGGGCCAGCTGGATGCCGGGATTGGAGATAAGGCCGCCCCAGTTGCCCGAGTGGTGGCCGCCCGCGCGGGCCTCGATGCTCAAGTCGAAGTTCAGGCTGCCGCGCGCGCCCAGGAAGATGGTGGGGCGTTCCGCGCTCAGGCGCGGGCCGTCGGAGGCGATGAGCAGGTCCGCCGCCAGCAGCGCCCGGTGTTCCTCGCACAGGTCGCGCAGGCCCATGGAGCCGGTTTCCTCGCCCATCTCGATCAGGTACTTGGCGTTGAAGCCCAGCTTGCCGCGCGTCTCCAGCACCAGTCGCAGCGCTTCCATGTTGATGCTGTGCTGGCCTTTGTTGTCGGCGATGCCGCGGCCATACCAGCGGCCCTCGGATTCGGTCAGCGCCCAGGGCGACAGGCCTTCCTTCCATTCCTTTTCCAGGCCGCGGATGACGTCGCCATGGCCGTAGCCCAGCACGGTGGGCAGGGCCGGATCTTCGATGCGCTCGGCATACAGGAACGGCGCGAGCGCCTTCGGGTGCGTCAGCGTGCGGCAGGTGAAGCCCAGCGCTTCGAAGGCGGGCCGGATCTCGGCTTCCAGGTAGGCCGCGAGTTCGGGCGCGCGCGCCGGGTTCTGGCTTTCGGTGGGCTGGGCCAGGCGGCGAGCCAATAGCGCGCGGAAGGCGCCGGAATCAAAACACTGTTCCGCCTGGGCGATGGCTTGTGCGCGGGTCATGATGGCTGGACTCCGTTGGAGGTAGGGGGATAGAGGTGGCAGGCCACCACGGATTGCTCGCGCCGGACCAATGCCGGGCGTTCGGTCTTGCATTGCGCCATGGCCTGCTGACAGCGCGGGTGGAAGGGGCAACCCGAGGGCGGACGCAGCGGATCCGGGAATGACAGGCCCAGGCCCATGTCGGGTATGCCCAGTCCGGGTTCGGGCGTCAGCACCGAGGCCAGCAGCGCCTGTGTGTAGGGATGGCGCGGATCATGGAATAGTTGCGCCGTGGCCGCGGATTCCACCACCCGGCCCAGGTACATCACCGCCACGTGGGTGGCGATGTGCTCCACCACCGCCAGGTTGTGACTGATAAAGACATAGGTCAGGTTGAATTCGCGCCGCAGGTCCATCAGCAGGTTCATGATCTGCGCCTGCACCGACACGTCCAGCGCCGAGGTCGGCTCATCGCAGATGACGATCTCGGGATGCATCACCAGCGCTCGCGCAATCGCCACGCGCTGGCGCTGGCCGCCGGACAGCTGGCCTGGCGTGTTGTGGGCCAGCCGGGGCGGCAGGCCCACGCGCTCCAGCATCTCGATGGCCTTGTGCTGCTTCGGATTGGGAATGCCGTGCACTTCCAGCGGCAGCGAGACGATGGAGGCGATGGAGCGCCGCGGATTCAGCGACGAATACGGATCCTGGAAGATGGGCTGGACGCGGCGGGCGAGCGCACGCCGGCCCAGGTTGCGGATGTCCTGGCCGTCGAGCCGGATCGCCCCCTCGGTGGGCGGCGTCAGTCCCAGCAGCATGCGGGCAAGCGTGGATTTGCCGCAGCCGGATTCGCCCACGATGCCCAGCACCGCGCCGCGCTCCACCGCCAGGTCCACGCCGTTGACGGCGTGCAGCGTGCTGCGCGGCCGGAACATGCCCGACCGGATCGAGAACTGCCTGCTGACGGCCTCGGCTTGCAGCAAGGGGCTCATGCCGGGACTCCTTCGGATTCGAGGATGCAGCGCCATTGCTGGCCGGATGCGGCGCCGTGTACGGGTACCTCATGGCGGCATTGCGGCTGGGCGTGCGGGCAGCGGTCGCGGAAGGCGCAGCCCTGCAGCTCGCCCACCAGCGCGGGCACGACGCCCGGGATGGTGCCCAGCGCCTCGCCGGGCGGCGTGCGCCCGGGCACGGGGATACAGCCCAGGAGCCCCTGGGTGTAGGGATGGCGCGGCGAAGCGAACAGTTCCGCCACGGGTCCTTCTTCCACGATCTGGCCCGCGTACATCACCGCGACCTGGCGCGCGATGCGCGCGACCACGCCCAGGTCGTGGGTGATCAGCACCATGGCGATGCCCAGCTCGGCCTGCAGGTCGGCCAGCAGACGCAGGATCTGCGCCTGGATGGTCACGTCCAGCGCGGTGCTGGGCTCGTCGGCGATCAGCAGCTCCGGGCCGCACATCAGCGCCATGGCGATCATCACGCGCTGACGCAGGCCGCCGGAAAGCTGGTGCGGATATTGGGATAACCGCTGCCCGGCCGACGCGATGCCGACTTTCTCCAGCAGCTCCACCGCGCGGTCGCGGGCCTGCCGCGCGCCGGCCTTGCAATGGTGGATGTAGTGCTCGGTCAGCTGTTCGCCGATGGCGTAGGCGGGGTTCAGCGCCGTCATCGGCTCCTGGAAGATCATGGCCATCTTGCTGCCGCGCAGCGCGTTGATGCGCCCGCCGCGCGCGGCGGACAGGTCTTTGCCCAGCACCGCCAGCCGCCGCGTGCTGCGCCGGGCGGCCTTGGGCAAGAGACCCATGATGGCCAGGGAGGTCATGGACTTGCCGCAGCCCGATTCCCCCACCAGGCACAGCGTTTCGCCGCGCCGGACCTGGAAGGACACGTCGCGTACCGCGTGCAGCGGGCCGCGCGGCGTGGCGATGTCGACGGTGAGACCCTGCACGTCCAGCACGATGTCGGTGTCGCTCATGCTCAGGCCCTCTCTTCAGGCGTCAGGAGTTGATGCAGCCCGTCGCCGGCCAGGTTGATCGCGAAGATCAGCAGCGCCAGCGCCGACCCCGGTATGGCGATCAGCCAGAACGAGAAGAACATGTAGGCCTTGGCCTCCGAGATCATCAGGCCCCACGACGGCAGCGGCGGCTGCACGCCCAGGCCCAGGAAGGACAGCGAAGCTTCCAGCAGGATCGCGCTGGCGGCTTCCAGCGTGGCGATCACGATCAGTTGCGGCACCACATTGGGCAGCACTTCGCCCCAGACGATGCGCCAGGTGGACGCGCCCGCGGCCTGCGCCGCGGCCACATATTCCAGCGAGCGCACCTGCTGGGTGGCGCTGCGCATCACCACCGCATAGCGGTCCCACTTGAGCAGCCCCAGCACCAGGATCACGACCCACAGCGAGCCGCCGACGATGGCGACGGTGGCCAGCGCCACCAGGATCACGGGCATGGACAAGCGGGTGGTGATGAGAAACGACACCGCCATGTCGACCTTGCCGCCGAAGTAGCCGGCCGCCATGCCCATGGCCGTGCCGATCAGGCCCGAGATCAGCGCCACGCTGATGCCGATCAGAAGCGAGATGCGCGCGCCGTAGAACAGGCGCGACATGTAGTCGCGGCCCAGCTGGTCGGTGCCCAGCGGGTGCAGCCAGGTGCCCTTGGCGTACCAGACCGGCGGCGCCGTGCGGTAGGCCAGGTCCTGGTAGTAGGGGTCATGCGGCGAGATCCAGGGCGCGAACAGCGCGATCAGCACGATGACGAGCAGGATGCCGCCGCCGGCCAGCAGCGCCTTGTTGCGGCGCAGCCGCCGCCAGCGCAGGGCGGACGCGGACAGTTCCAGCGGCGCCGGGGCGCCGGAAGCGGACGGGGTCAGGGTAGGCGTGTTCATGTCAGGACACCCGGATGCGCGGGTCCAGCCACGCGTTGGCGATATCGGCGGCCAGGGTCAGCAGCACGTAGAGCACCGACAGCAGCAGCACGATCAGCTGCATCACGGGATAGTCCTTGTAGGTGATGCTCTGGTAGGCCAGGTAGCCCAGGCCGTCCAGCGCGAAGATGGTTTCGATGACGACCGAGCCGCCCAGCAGGTAGCCCAGCTGCACCGCGGCCAGCGCCACCACCGGCACGATGGCGTTGCGCAGCGCGTGCTTGAAGACGATCTTGCGTGCCGGCAGGCCCTTGGCGCGCGCGGTGCGGATGTAGTCGGCGGCCAGGACTTCGATCATGCCGGCGCGGATCAGGCGCATGAAGGCGGGGGCCACGTAATAGCCCAGCGCGATCGCCGGCATCACGAAATGCTGCCAGCTGCCGCTGCCTGACACCGGCAGGATGCGCAGCGATATCGAGAACAGCATGATCAGGATCAGCGCGAAGAAGAAGTTGGGCAGCGCCTGACCCAGCACGGCGATGGCCAGGCATATGCGGTCGATCAGGCTGCCCTTGTACAGCGCGGCCAGCACGCCCAGCGGAATCGAGATCAGAAGCGCGAAGGCCAGCGCGCCCAGGCCCAGCAGCAGGGTGGTCTTGAGCTTGGAGAGGATCAGCGGTCCCGCCTCGGTCTTGAAATACACCGAGGTGCCGAAATCGCCCTGCAGGATGTGCCAGAGCCAGTCCGCGTACTGCACGGCCAGCGGCCGGTCCAGGCCGTAGGTCTTGCGGATCATGTCGATGTCGGCCTGGCGCGCGCCTTCGCCGGCCAGCGCCAGCGCCGGGTCGCCGGACAGGTGCAGCAGCAGGAACGCCAGGATCGAGACCGTCAGCGCCACCAGCACCGCCAGGCCCAGGCGCCTGATCGTGAAATACAGCATAGGGCTTCCTCTTCGTTGGACTCACGCCGGCCCGGCGCGATGCCAGGCCGGCGCGGGGCCGCGCCTTACTTCCAGCTCATGTCCCAGAAGCGCACCAGTTCATCCGAATAGGGCTTGAAGTTCAGGTCCTTGGTGGTCACGTAGTAGGCGGGCAGGGTCCACAGCGGCACCGCATAGGCCTTCTGTGCAATCAGGTCCAGCGCCTGCTTGTAGGCGGCCTTGCGCGCGCCGCTCTCGATGGTGTGGTCGCCCTTGTTGAGCAGGTCGCGCACCTGCGGGTCGCGGGTGATGTCGTCGTTGCCGAAGGCGAAGTACACAGGCGTGGACGCGGACACGTCGTTGACCAGGTTGGACGCCCAGGTCTGGTGCGTGAGCGAGGCCTTGTTGGCGCGGATCATGTCGCGCATGGCGGCGTACTGCAGGAAGTTGAGCTTGGCGCGGATGCCCACCGCCTGCAGGTAGTTGATGATGGCTTCGGTCTGGTTGCGCTCGCGATACGCCACCAGGTCGATGTCGAAGCCGTTGGGGTAGCCCGCTTCCGCCAGCAGTTTCTTGGCCTGGGCCGGATCGTACTTGTAGACCGGCGCGCCTTCCTGGGTGCAGCCCGTCTGCGAAGGCGTGCAGATGGTGTTGATGAGACCGCCGCCTTCGCCCACGATGTTCTTCAACATGGCTTCGCGGTCGATGGCGTGGATGATGGCGCGCCGCACGCGTTCGTCCTTGAGCTGCGGCGCGGGCGTGCCTTCCTGGATGTTCATCTGCATGAAGACGATGCGCATGGTGTCGCCCGTGACCATCTGCAGCGAGGGCATGCCGCCCAGCTGCTCGGCCTGGTCCTTGGGCACGCTCATGATCAGGTCCTCGCCGCCCGAGATGACCTCGGCCATCTGCGTCTGGCGGTCGGGGATGAAGCGGATCACCACCTTGCCGATCTTCGGCTGGGCCTTGGGCGAATCCTTGAAGTAATCGGCATTGCGTTCCAGCGTGATGGACTTGCCGGGCTGGTAGTCCACCACCTTGTAGGGACCGGAGCCCACCGGCTTGGCGTTCATGCCCTTGGGCCCGACTTCCTGGTAGTACTTGGCCGGATGTATGGCGGCGGTGGTGGACAGGTATTCCTTGGCGCCGGGGAAGGGCTCCTTGGTGGTCAGGCGCACCTTGTACTTGTCGATCTTCTCGACCTTGTCGATCCAGGCCACGTTCTGCTGCGTGACGGCCTTGTTCTTCGGGTCCGCCACGTAGTTCAGCGTGTACACCACCGAATCCGCGTCGAACTCCTCGCCGTTATGGAATTTGACGCCTTCGCGCAGCTCGAATTCCATGGTCTTGTCGTCGACCTGCTTCCAGCTCTTGGCGAGCTGCCCCTTGTACTCGTTGGTGACCGGGTCGCGGTAGAGCAGGGTGTCCCAGACGTTGGCGGCGATGATGACGCCGATCCGCACGTTGTTGTAGTAGGGATCCACGCTTTCCGGCGCCTGGTCGTAGGCCATGCGCACGGTGTCGTCCTTCTTGCCGGCCAGCGCTGGCTGGGCCGCCAGCGTGGCGCAGGCCAGCAGGGCGGCAGCCAGGGCCTTAAGGGGGAGGGGGCTGCGCCAGGTCGGCGCGGATGCTGCGGGGGTGATGCGGAAATCAGTCATGGTGAGGCTCCTGTGGAAGTCACTGCACGTACTGCTTATCTGCCATCTTGTCGCGGGCGGCGCGGCCCGATGTGCTGCCTGCGGCGGGTCAGCCGGAATCGGCCGCCGCCGCGGGCGGCTGGGTAAGGGTCTTCAACGCGGCCTCGCACTTGCGCTGCAAGTGCTGGCGCATGATGCCGGCCAACCGGTCCGCGTCGCGCGCGTCCAGGGCCTCGGCCATCTCGATGTGCTCGCGCATCGCCAGATCCCATTTCTGGCGGTTCTCGTTCGAGACGAAGCGCAGGTTCTGGATGCGCGCGTTCTGGGCGTCGTACAGCTGCTTGAGCAGGCTGTTGTGCGCGGCCAGGCTGATGCGTTCGTGGATTTCGCGATTGGTGCGGAAATAGGTGGGGAGGTCGTGGCGCGCGTGGCTGGCCATCATTTCGTAGGTCAGCGCGCGGATCTCGGCGATTTCCTGGTCCGTGGCCCGTTCGCAGGCCAGCCGGCAGGACATGGCCTCCAGCCCGCCGATGACCTCGAAGGCTTCGCGGATGTTCGCTTCCGACAGCGCCACTACCTGCGCCCCGCGGTTCGGTTCGATCTGCACCAGGCCTTCGGCGGCCAGCACGCGGAAGGCTTCGCGCAAGGGGGTGCGGGACACGCCGAGCAGGTCGCACAGGGTGCGCTCGTTCAGCCGCGAGCCGGGCGGGAATTCGCCCTGGATGATGCGTTCGCGCAGTTGCCCGGCCACCGTGGCCGGCAGCGTGCGGCCGTTGCCCATGCCGCGCGCCGCAGGCGGCGGCGCGGTTTCGGCGGCCACGCTGGTGGCGCCGGAATCAGGCATCAGGCTGGAAACGCTGCTCATTGGTATACAAAAATTCCCCGTGTTTTGCGAGACTATAAACCTGTCTTTCCGTATCGCCAGATGGGTGTATACCCTAGGTTATTAACGCAAAAACAATGGGATAGAGTGACGCATGCCGCAAGTCCGCGCGCGGGGAAAGTCCTGCTTGTCTGCCCTGCGCCTTTCGTTGGTATACAAAAATATTCCACTTTGGGACTACGCATGCTTACCCTGAACAGTCATCCGTCCGGCCGGCATTTCCTGCAGATTCCGGGGCCCACCAACGTGCCCGATCGCGTGCTGCGCGCGATCGACCAGCCCACCATCGACCATCGCGGACCCGAGTTCGGCGCGTTGGGCCTGGCGGTGCTGGAAGGCGTCAAGCAGGTGTTCCAGACGCATTCCCCGGTGGTGATCTTCCCGTCGTCCGGCACCGGCGCCTGGGAGGCCGCGCTGGTCAACACCTTGTCGCCCGGCGACCGCGTGCTGATGGTCGAGACCGGCCATTTCGCCAGCCTGTGGCGCAAGCTGGCGGGGCGGCTGGGCCTGGAGGTGGACTTCCTGGAAGGCGATTGGCGCCACCCGGTGGACGCGGCAGCCATCGCCGCCCGCCTCGCCGAAGACCAGGAGCGCAAGATCAAGGCCGTGTGCGTGGTGCACAACGAAACCTCCACCGGCGTGACCAGCGACATCCCGGCCGTGCGCGCCGCGATCGACGGCGCCGCGCATCCGGCGCTGCTGATGGTGGACACGATTTCGTCGCTGGGCTCCATCGACTACCGCCACGACGAATGGGGCGTGGACGTGACCGTGGCCGGTTCGCAGAAGGGCCTGATGCTGCCGCCCGGCCTGGCCTTCAACGCCGTCAGCGCACGCGCCCTGGCCGCGGCCGACGAGGCGCGGCTGCCGCGCTCGTACTGGGACTGGCGCGAGATGCTCGCCGCCAACGCCCGCGGCTACTTTCCGTACACGCCTTCGACCAACCTGCTTTACGGCCTGCACGAAGCCCTGGCCATGCTGCGCGAAGAAGGCTTGCCGCAAGTCTTCGCGCGCCACCAGCGCCATGCCCAGGCCACGCGCCTGGCTCTGGCCGGGTGGGGGCTGGAGCTGCTGAGCCTGGATCCGGCCGCGCACAGCCCGGCGCTCACTGCGGTGGTCATGCCCCAAGGCCATGGCGCCGACGCCTTCCGCAAGCTGGTGCTGGAACGTTTCGACATGTCGCTGGGGCAGGGCCTGGGCAAGCTCACCGACCGCGTGTTCCGCATCGGCCACTTGGGCCACTTCAACGACCTGACGCTGTGCGGCACGCTGGCCGGCGTGGAAATGGGCCTGGCCGCGGCAGCCGTGCCGCATAGGGCGGGCGGCGTGCAGGCGGCAATGGAATTCCTGGCCGGCTCGCGCGCAAGCGTAGCGGCCTGAGACACACACATAACGAGGGAAACGATGAACACACTCATGCAGCAGGCGATCCAGTTCGCCAACGACCACGAATCCGCCTGGGACCGCAGCGTCAAGGGCAACTTTGGCGTGCACCTGAACGATCCGCCGCCCTGGAACCGCCTGCTGGGCCCCATCCACGACCGCGGCCCGGTGTCGGGCGTGGTCACCGTGCGCGGCGAGACCGTCGCGTCCTGGGGCGAGCCCGAGCGCGCCGACCTGACCTTCAGCGTGGCCAAGCTGTACCTGGCAATCCTGGCCGGCGTGGCCCATGACCGCGGCCTGCTGCCGGACGTGGACGAGCCCGTGGGCAAGCGCGTGCCCGGCATCGGCTTCGACGAAGGGCAGAACGCCGACATCACCTGGCGTCATCTGCTGCAGCAGACCAGCGAATGGGAAGGCGAACGCTTTGGCGTATCCGACCAGGCCGATCGCTATCGCGCCGTCACCTTCGGCGTGCCGCCGGACGGCAAGAAGGGCGAAGCGCGGCCGTTGCAACGTCCCGGCACGTACTGGGAATACAACGACGTGCGTATCAATCAGCTGTCGTATGCGCTGCTGCATCTGTTCCGCAAGCCCTTGCCCGAAGTCTTCCGCGAGGCGGTTACGCGGCCCATCGGCGCCAGCGAAGACTGGCAGTGGGTCGGCTACGACAACGCCTGGGTCGAGATCGACGGCCAGCGCATGCCGTCGGTGCCGGGCGGTTCGCACTGGGGCGGCGGCATGTCCATCAGCGCTCGCGACCAGGCGCTGATCGGTCAGATGCTGCTGAACGACGGCATGGCCAACGGCCGTCGCATCCTGTCCAGCGAGTGGATCAGGGACATGCGCACGCCATGTGCGATTGCGCCGTATTACGGCTATCTGATCTGGCTGAATCATGAAGGCCGCGTGTTTCCTAGCGTGCCGGCTTCCAGCTTCTTTGGCGTGGGGGCGGGTAGCTCGTTTACGTGGGTGGAACCGGAGCGGCAGATGGTGGTGATTGTGCGCTGGCTGAACTCGGCCCACGCCGACGCGCTGTTCGGCAAGATCCTGGAGGCGGTGGACGCTGGGGTCTAGATCGTTTTTGGCTAGGTATTTGATGTGGCGGCTGTAGGCGGCTTCGAGTATGCGGATGTCGGGGTTCTGAACCGCCGAGGCTGCCCTGCGCCATTCCGATGCTCGCCCCGGTGGGGCTGCGCTTCGGATGGCTCCGGGCCGCCTCGGCTGACAGCAGCCGAATGCACTGGTCTTAGGTCCGTTCATGGGTAGATGCCGTGAGCCGGTGTCCGGGCGGAGGGATCCGAAGCGCAGCCCCACCGGGGCGAGCATCGGAATCCCGCAGTCCGGACGCCGGCGACTCAAGAACCCTGCCTCACAAAACCGAAGCGACAGGGCTTCGAGCTTGCGGGTGTCAGGGTTCTTTAGCCGCCGAGGCGGCCCTGCGCCATTCCGATGCTCGCCCCGGTGGGGCTGCGCGTCGGATGCCTCCGGGCCGCCTCGGCTGACAGCAGCCTTATGCATTGGTTTCAGGCCCATTCATGGGCAGATGCTTTGAGCCGGTGGCCGGGCGGAGGGATCCGAAGCGCAGCCCCACCGGGGCGAGCATCGGAATTCCGCAGTCCGGCCGCCGGCGACTCAAGAACCCCAGCCTCACAACATCAAACGTCAACAATCCATCCAAGAATGCCCAAGATGCGAATTTGACTCGCGCGGGCCTGCCGTTGCATGCTCCCGCCTAATCCATTTCCGTGAACGAGAGGAAGCCAACCATGAACTACCGCCGCCTCGGCCGCAGCAATCTCCGCGTCTCTCCGCTCTGCCTGGGCACCATGATGTTCGGCGAGCAGACCCCCGACGACGAAGCCGCCCGCATCGTCGCGTCCGCGCGTGACCATGGGTTGAACTTCATCGACACTGCCGACGTCTATAACGGCGGCCGCTCCGAAGAGGTGGTCGGCAAGCTACTGAAAGGCCAGCGCCAGGACTGGGTGCTTGCCAGCAAGATCGGCAACGCCGTCGGAACCGGCCCCAACCAGGCCCACTATTCGCGCCAGTGGCTCATGCGCGGCGTGGAGGAAAGCCTCACGCGCCTGGGCACCGACTTCATGGACATCCTCTACCTGCACCGCGACTACCATGAGGAAAACCTCGAAGAAGCCCTGTGGGCGCTGGGCGACCTGATCCGCGCCGGCAAGCTGCGCAGCTTCGGCCTGTCCAACTTCCGTGGCTGGCGCATCGCCGAAGTGATGCGTTTGTGCGAAAAAATGGGCGTGCCGCAACCCGTGGTGTGCCAGCCTTACTACAACATGCTCAACCGCGGCCCCGAAGTCGAGATCCTGCCGGCGTGCAAGCACTACGGCCTGGGCGTCGTGCCCTACAGCCCGATCGCGCGCGGCGTGCTCACCGGCAAGTACCTGCCGGGCCAGGCGCCCGCGGCCGACACCCGCGCCGGACGCGGTGACCGCCGCATCCTGGCGACCGAGTTCCGCGAAGAGTCCCTGGAAATCGCGCAGAAGCTGGTGGCGCACGCCGCCGCCCGCGGCACGCAGGCGGGGCATTTCGCCACTGCCTGGGTGCTGGCCAATCCCGTCATCACCGCCGTCATCGCCGGCCCGCGCACCCTGGCGCAGATGGAGGACTACTACGCGGCGCTGGACGTGAAGATCACGGCCGAGGACGAGGCCGTCGTCAACGACTGGGTCACGCCTGGGCACGCGTCGAGCCACGGCTACAACGATCCCAACTATCCGTTCTACGGCCGCCCGGTAGCAGCGGCCTGAGGCACAACTCAGGTAGGAACGCGCCGGCCCATATGGCCGGCGCTTTCACATTCAGGCCTTGCCCAATCCCCCGCGCGGCATGGCATTTGCCGCCGCCTCCAGTTCCGCCGGCTGCGCGCCGCGCCCGATCAGCATCGCGCACACCGCCGACACGACCCCAGCGAACAGCACGTACAGGCAGATCAGCCAGGGCTGGCCGCCGCCCGTCTTCAATAGCGCCGTCGCAATGATGGGCGTGATGCCCGAGGCGAAGATGCCCGAGAACTGGTAGACGAAGGAAATTCCCGTGTAGCGCACCTTGGCATCGAACAGCTCGCAGAACAGCGCTGCTTCCGGTCCGTACACGGCGGCGTACAGGATGCCGAACGGAATGATGATGGCCAACCAGATCAGCATCACGCTGCCCTGGCTATTGAGCATCAGCCAGAAGCCGGGGAAGGATGCCGCGGCGGTAATCAGCGATCCCCAGAAGTAGACTCGCGTGCGGCCGATTTTGTCGGACAGCCGGCCGAAGAAGGGGATGAAAAAGCACATCACCAGGGCTGCGGCCATCACGCCGATCAGCGCTTCGGTCCGGCTGATCTGCACCGTCTGCGTCAGGTACGAGATCGAGAACACGCCGAATACATTGAAGAACACGCCGTCGATGTAGCGCGCGCCCATGCCCTTGAAGACATTGCCCGGATAGCGCTTGAGCATGTCGAAGAACGGAATGCGGCTCTCGGCGTTGTTGGCCTTGACCGCCGCGAACTCGGGCGTCTCCTTGATGTTCAGGCGGATGTACATGCCCACCAGCACCATGGCGGCGGACGCCAGGAAGGCGATACGCCAGCCCCAGGCCATGAATTGCGCGTCCGTCAGCAGGGTGGACAGCAGCGCCACCGTGCCCGAGGCCAGGCACAGGCCGATGGCCAGGCCGATCTGCGGCAGCGAGGCATAAAAGCCTTTTTTGCCCGGCGGCGCGTATTCGTAGGCCATAAGCACCGCGCCGCCCCATTCGCCGCCCAGGCCTATGCCCTGGAACACCCGCAGCAAAAGCAACAGGATCGGCGCCCAGATGCCGATGCTGTCGTAGGTGGGCACCAGGCCGATCAGGAAGGTGGCGATCCCCATGATCATCAGCGTCATCACCAGCATGCTCTTTCTGCCGATGCGGTCGCCGAAGTGGCCGAAGATCAGCCCGCCCAGCGGTCGCGTGACGAAGCCGACGGCAAAGGTGGTGTAGGCCAGCATGGTCGAGACCAGCGGGTCGCCGGTAGGGAAGTACAGCTTGTTGAACACGATGCCCGCGACGACGCCGTACAGGAAAAAGTCGTACCACTCGATGGTGGCGCCGATCAGCGACGCGGCGACGACTTTGCGCACCGCGGCTTCGTTTTGCTTGGCCATGTCTAGTCTCCTTTGGTGGGGCGGTGGGGCAATCTGCGTTGTCCTGCGCCTTGGGGTTCTGCTATCCGGGGTCCGTCATCTCCGATTCAGGCGGCGACGCGCAGCGCCTGCGGCTGCGCTTGCCTGAGGTCCTGCAACATGAATTCGGCCGCGCGTTCGGCCAGCATCACCACGGGGACGTTGGTGTTGCCCGACACCAGCGTCGGCATGATGGAGCAGTCCACCACTCGCAGCCCGGCTACACCATGCACGCGCAGGCGCTCGTCCACCACGGCCATCGGGTCGCTGGACGGCCCCATCTTGGCCGTACCGGACGGATGGAAGATCGTGGCGCCATATTCGCGGCAGAAGTGCAGGATCTCGTCGTCTGTGCGCACGTCCGGCCCGGGGCGGAATTCGCGTTTCATCAGGCCGGCCAGCGGTTCGGTGGCGGCAAGCCTGCGCGCATACTTCACCGCGGCGACCGCCATCTGGCGGTCCAGTTCAGTGGAAAGGTAATTGGGTTGCATGGACGGCGCCTCGAAGGGATCTGCGCTGCGCAGCCGGACCCGGCCGCGCGACGAGGGCCGCAGTTGGCACACCGAATAGGTGCAGCCCGAGAACGGATGCACCTTGCCGCCCGCCATATCGGCCGACAGCGTGGCGAAATGGAAC
>NZ_QWFB01000011.1:0-65131 GCF_003576205.1 Achromobacter sp. K91
CGCATCAAGCTCAAGCTAAAAGGCCTGAGCCCGGTGCAGTACCGAGCTCAGGCCTTCGGCCTTTAGCTTCTGACCATCCAACTTCTGGGGGTCAGTTCAGACTGCGTCCTTTTACTTCTGGATGCGTTTGCCCTGCGCGTCGATCACGGCTTCGCCGTCTTCCTTGGCGAAGGCGCCTTGCTGCGGGGCGGGCAGGATGTCCAGCACCAGTTCCGACGGGCGGCACAGGCGCGCGCCCAGCGGCGTAGCGACAAAGGGGCGGTTCAGCAGGATGGGGTGCTGCTCGATCGCGTCCAGCAGCGCGTCGTCCGAGAGGGAAGCGTCGTCCAGGCCCAGTTCCAGGTAAGGCGTGCCTTTCTCGCGCAGGGCCTCGCGCACGCTGACGCCGGCCTTCTTGAAGAGTGCCTTCAAGGTGGCGCGCGAGGGCGGCGTTTCCAGGTACAGCACGACCTCCGGTTCGATGCCGGCGTTGCGGATCATGGCCAGGGTGTTGCGCGAGGTGCCGCACTTGGGGTTGTGATAGATGGTTACGTCGGACATGGAAGCTCCTCTTTCCGGTAGATCGTCATGCAAGGCTGTGAGCATAGTGCATCCGCGCCGGCGCTTCAGGCCCGCAGCTTCTTGCCCAGCCGCCGCCAGCCTATCACCGCGCCGGTCAGGCTGAGCGCCGCGCCGCCCAGGCTCAGGAACACCAGGAGGGCGTCCCACAGCGGACGGCGCGACAAGAGGCCGGTCCAGTCCCAGCTATGCAGAAAGGCAAACAGCCAGCGGCTGGTGCGCGAACCGCTGTCCTGCCGGCTCACGATCTGTCCCGTGCGCGGGTCCAGATAGACCCAGGTCGCCTGCGGATCGTCATAGATCAGCCGCCATACGGGTAGCGGCTTCTCGACATGGCCAAGCATCGCGTGCTCGTCGCGGGCGTAGTAATAGAAGTCGTAGGCCTGCAGCGTTTCGGCGCTGGCGAGCCGGGCGCCGGGGACCAGCCGGGCGGCGGCGGCGCGCAGGGCCGCCGGGTCGAACGTGTAGGGCTGCGCGTTGCCGGCCGACAGCACCAGCGGGGCGCCTGCGGCGCTGCGCGCCAGCACCACGTCCTGGCCGTCGGCGCGGGCCCAGCGCAATTCGCGCGGGGCGGCGGGCAGGGCTGCGATCAGTTCCCGGGGCGTGGCCAGCGTGTTCCCCGGCGCGCCGGCATAGGCTCCCTGGGCCAAGGGCGGCGCTCCGCTGCTGAACAGCTTCCACGGATTCATCGACATCAGTCCGCTGAAGATCCAGGTGATGGTGATGGCCGCGAACAGCAGGCCGCTCAGGTGGTGCCAGCGCATCATGTTTTCGCGGTAGGGCGAACGGCTGCCGCTGGCATAGGGCCGCGAAAAGCGCCAGCGCAGGATGCCGACCACCGTGCCCGTCACGGCCAGCAGCACGCCTGCGACCGACAGCCACACCACGATGTCGTGCCACCAACCGTCCAGCGCATTGCCGCGGAACGGATACAGCCAGTGGATCCAGGCGCCCGCGTAGTTCCAGACGCGTTCGGCGCGGGTGGCGTCCAGCACCACCATGCCCGTGGCGGACGAGATGTAGAGCCGCGTATGCGCGGGATCGTCCAGGTCCACCCGGTGCAGCGGCCGGTCGGGGCCGAGCGCGCGTGAATGGGTGTAGGCGTCTTCGTCCACGGTACCCAGGTAGCGGGCGGCATACTGGCCTGCCGACCAGGCACGGGCCGTGGCCAGCGCGGTCGCGGCATCGGCCGGGGGCAACAGAGCGCCGCTGGCGGCGTCCACCATCCTGGGCGCGCGGCGCGCCTCGCCGGGAATCACGTAGACCGGCGCGCCGCCGCGGGCGGCGGTCAGCGCCATGCCGGCGGCGTCCTTGGCTCCCGCCGCCGCCAGCGCCTGCGCGGGTGTGACACTGATCGCCCCGGAATCCAGCGCGGGCAAGTGCGTCAGGCGTTCCTGCGGCGTGAGCTTGGGATAGCCCACGTACATCATCACCACGCCGGAGATGAACCACATGGCGAAGAACAGGCACAGCACGATGCCCGCCCAGCGATGGATCAGGTACAGCCAGCGCTTGGCGCGCGCCGGCAGCGGCGGCCCGGCGCGATGGCGGGCGGAGGAGGGTAGCGTCGTGTTCATGGCGGTCTGTCCTGGCGCGCCGCTCAGAAGCGGGCCTGCAAGGTGAGCTCGAACGAGCGGGGCGCGCCCAGGTAGTACATGGTCGGCGTCGCGTTCGCGGCATAGACCTTGTCGGTCAGGTTGCGCACGCGCGCCGTCACGCTGAGGTTGCGGTTGATCCGGTGCGATAGCGCCGCGTCGAACACGGTGTAGGACGGCGTCCAAACGGTGTTGGCGGCATCCGCGTACATGCGGCCCACGTAGCGCGCGGCCATGCTGGCGGTCCAGTCGGGCAGGAAGGCATAGTCCAGCCAGACGTTGGCCAGGCGGCGCGGAGTGTTGGTGGGCACGTTGCCGTTGCGCGAGACCGCCACGCCGCCCACGGACTGCGAGAAGTCGTCGTACTTGGGATCGACGAAGGCGACATTGCCCTGCAGGGATAGCTGGGAGGTCAGCTGCAGGCCGCCGGCAAGCTCGATGCCGCGCGCCGATTGCGCGCCCACGGGCACGCTGACGCCGGGATTGTTGGGGTCCGAGGTCGCCATGTTCTTGCGCTTGATCTCATAGAGCGCCACGGTGGCTGAACCGCGGCCGTCCCAGAAGTTGAACTTGCCGCCCACCTCGGCCTGCCTGCCGGTGGTGAGCTTGTCATTGTTCAGCACGTCGGCGAACGAGGCGGTGGCCAGGATGCCCGAGGGAGGATCGGCCGCGGTGGCGTACTGCGCGTACAGCGAGGCCTCCGGACTCAGCTCCCAGTTCACGCCCAGCCGTCCGGTCAGCGGCGAGTAGCTGCGCTGCGCGCTGGCGGGCGAGGCGGCGGTGACGGCGCGGCGATTGGTCAGGTCCATGTCGATGAAGTCCTTGCGCAATGCCGACACGATGGCCACGCCCGGCAGCACCGTGGTGCGGTTCTCCATCGTCAGCGCCAGCGTGCGGATGCGGTTGTCGCGGTCGGCGACGTGGCCGCGCTTCATGCCGGGGATGTCGTAGAAATCGCCGGCCGAAAAGTCGTAGGGATCCACTGCGTCGACCTGGCCGGGCAGGCTGGTCGGATAGCGCGTGATCTTGTTCTGGCTGACGTCCACGCCGAAGGACCAGTCGCTGGGCAGGCCGGCCAGGGTGGAGCGGTACAGGCCCTCGACGCGGTTGCCTATCAGGCTTTGTTCGTGCCGTTGCAACAGCGCTCCGGAACGCAGCACCAGGCTGTTGCCCGCGTTCAGGCGGTAGTTCTCCAGGTTGCGGTAATCGCGCTCGGCGCGATAGTAGTAGAGCGTGTTCTTGAAGGTCAGATTGGAGCCGGCGCGCCATTCGGTCAGGGACCGCGCCCACAGCACCGACTGCTCGTACAGGCCATCGTTGACGTTGTAGTTCTTGAAGCGCGTGCCATCCAGGATGCGGCCCGTGCCTTGCACCACGCCGTTGGCGTCGGTTTTCAGCGGCGTGCCCCAGTAGGGCCGGTCCACCTGTTCGCGCTGGTACTCGAAGGCAAAGGTCTGGGTCACGTCGGCGCCCAGGTCGGACAGTAGCGAGGCGGCCACCTGGCTGGCGCGGGAATGGTTGCCGTCGACCCAGCCGTGGCTGGAGCCGGTGTTGGCATCGATGCGCAGATAGTGGCCGCGGCCGCCGGGCTCGCCCGCCAGTTGCTGGTTCAGCCCCACCGACAGTTGGCGGCTGTCGAACGAACCCACGCGCAGCTGGCCGTCGTAGAAGGTGTCGCGTTCGGGCAGCTTGGTGACGTAGTTGATGGCGCCGCCGACCGCGCCCGCGCCGAACAGGAAGGTGGAGGGACCGCCGATCGCTTCGACCCGGTCGTAGATCCAGCTATCCACCGGCCGCGCCGCGATCGAGTCGTACTGCACGGAAATGCCGTTAAACAGTTGCGAGACCTGGCCGCCGGAGAATCCGCGGTAGCTGACCGCGCCCGCGTTGCCTGGGGGCGAGGCGTTGTCCACGCCGGGGATGCCGCGGGCGATCTCCTGCGTATTCAAGGATCCGCGCGCCTCGATCTGTTCGCGCGAGATCACGGTGACGCTGGCTGGCGTTTCACGCAGGGTCAGGCCCAGCCGGCTGCCCGTGCTGTCGCGCACGTTCAGGTCGATGGGGCCGTTGGGCGCGGGCTCTTCGGAGGCGGCGCCGTGCACGGTGGTGGGCGCCAGGGTGGGCACGGCGGGTTCCGTGGTCAGGGCCTGGGCGGAGCCGCTGGCGAGCGCGCCCAGCAGCAGGGTGTAGGTCGTGGTCTTCTTCATGTCTGGAACCGGTGGTCCGGCCCGCGCGCTCGGCGGCCCTCGCAAAGCGGGCGGGGCTGGCCGGGACGCATGAGCCTGAATGACGGCACGCATCCGGGCGCGCCGGGAGGCGCGGACGGAACGTGGCGGCGGGATAACAGCGGTGGACGCAAACCGGCCGCCGTCAGGCGGCGGGGCGCGCCGGCTCAGACCGCGGGCGGTGCGCGCGGCTGGGCCGCGCTCCAGGCATGAAGAGGATGGGCCGCGAGGAAGAACAGCGGCGGATACGTGATGGCGCGGCCGAGAGGGGCTGGCACGACGGGAACGGGCGCGGGCAGAATGCCCACGTCAGCGTTGGGGTTGCGGCAAAGCGGGCAATGATGGCTGTCGCCGTGATCGTCCGCCTGGGTGCCGTCATTGCTGCCGCCCGGCACCTCCAGGGTCAGGGATGCTTGCCCCGCGCCTTCGCTGGTGCAGAAGTCGACGCTGATGCGATGGGCGTTGTGGCTGGCCGGAGACAGGCTCAGTGCATGCGCCAGCGACGGCGCCAACGACGCCCACAGGATCGCGACGAGCGCGATCCACACGGCGGGGCGGGTCAGGTAGGCAGCGGAGCACATGGCGCCCGATTATATCGGAGCAGATGGGGCTGCCGTCCAGCGTTTGCCAGGAATAATCGAGGTCCGGCGCGGACCCTAAACCGACAGATGCCGCCGCACATCCTCGCCGTCGATGGCGTCGCGGTCGCCGCGCGCCACCACGACGCCGCGCGACAGCACCACGAACTGATCCGCCAGTTCGCGAGCGAAGTCGAAGTACTGTTCGCACAGCAGGATGGCGATGTCGCCGCGCTGGCGCAGCATGTGAATGACTCGGGCGATGTCCTTGATGATGGACGGCTGTATGCCTTCGGTGGGCTCGTCCAGGATGATGAGCTTGGGCTCGGCCACCAGAGCGCGGGCGATGGCCAGCTGTTGCTGCTGTCCGCCGGACAGGTCGCCGCCGCGGCGCGACAGCATGGTCCGCAGCACGGGGAACAGCTCGTACACCTCTTCCTTGATGCAGCGCGCGCGCGCCGCCGGCTTGGTCGCCATGCCCATCAGGATGTTCTCTTCCACCGTCAAGCGGGCGAAGATGTCACGGCCCTGGGGTACATAGGCCATGCCGCGCGCCGCGCGCTGGTGCGGCGCCAGGCGCGTGACGTCCGCGCCGTCGAAGGCGATGTCGCCGCGCGCCACCGGCAGCACGCCCATCACGCATTTGAGCAATGTGGTCTTGCCCACGCCGTTGCGTCCCAAGAGCGCCAGGCATTCGCCCTGGCGCACGGACAGCGACACGCCGCGCAGCGTATGGCTGCCGCCGTAGTATTGGTCGATCGTGTTCACGTCCAGCATCTCAGCGCCCCAGATAGACTTCGATGACCCGCGGATCGGCCTGCACCTTGCTCATCGGCCCTTCGGCCAGCACCGAGCCTTCGTGCAGCACCGTGACCTTGCCGTCGCCCGCGATCTGATTGACGAAATCCATGTCGTGCTCCACCACCATCAGCGAATGGCGTCCGCGCAATTCGTTGAGCAGCTCGCCGGTGCGTTCGGTCTCGGCATCGGTCATGCCCGCCACCGGCTCGTCCAGCAGCAGCAATTGCGGCTCCTGCATCAGCAGCATGCCGATCTCCAGCCACTGCTTCTGGCCGTGCGACAGCAGCCCCGCGGGCAACGCCGCTTCGGGCCGCAACCGGATCAGGTCCAGCGTCTCGCCGATCTTGTCGGCCTGTTCGCCGCTCAATCGCGCGAACAGCGTGGGCCGCACGCGCTTGTCGGTCTTCATCGCCAGCTCCAGGTTTTCGAACACGCTGTGCTGCTCGAACACCGTGGGCCGCTGGAACTTGCGGCCTATGCCGGCATGCGCGATCTGCGCTTCGTTCAGCGTGGTGAGGTCTATGCTCTGGCCGAAGTAGGCCGTGCCCGAAGTGGGCCGGGTCTTGCCGGTGATGACGTCCATCATGGTGGTCTTGCCAGCGCCGTTGGGGCCGATGATGCAGCGCAGTTCGCCCACGCCTATGTCCAGCGTCAGGTCGTTCAAGGCCTTGAAGCCGTCGAAGCTGACCGTGATGCCTTCCAGGTAAAGGATGGCGCCGTGGCTGGTGTCCAGGCCCTTGGGGCTGACGCGGCCGTAGCCGGCATCGCCGCTGGGGCCGCCGTCGAGCGCGGCGGATTCGATGTGCGTGCTGCTCATGCCTTGTTCCCCTGGATGCGGGCGCAGATGCGGCGCGCCAGGCCGACGATGCCGGTGGGCAGGAACAGCGTCACCAGCACGAAGATCAAGCCCAGCGCGTACAGCCAGAATTCCGGCAGTACGCTGGTGAACCAGGTCTTCAGGCCGTTGACGGCGCCCGCGCCGATGATGGGGCCGACCAGCGTGCCGCGTCCGCCGGTGGCGACCCAGATCACCATTTCAATCGAGGTCTCGGTGGACATCTCGCTGGGGTTGATGATGCCGACCTGCGGCACGTAGAGCGCGCCGGCGATGCCGCAGAGCACCGCGGACAGGGTCCAGACGAAGAGCTTGAAGCCCAGCGGGTCGTAGCCGATGAAGCGCAGGCGGCTCTCGGCATCGCGCACGGCAGTGAGCACGCGGCCCAGTTTGCTCTGCGTGACCGCGCGCGCAAGGACCAGCGCGCCTGCCAGCGCGGCCAGCGTGATCCAGTACAGCGCGGCGCGCGTGCCGGGCGCGGTAATGTCGAAACCCAGGATGCGCTTGAAGTCGGTGAAACCGTTGTTGCCGCCGAAGCCCGTGTCGTTGCGGAAAAAGAGCAGCATCGCGGCGAAGGTCAGCGCCTGCGTGATGATGGAAAAGTACACGCCCTTGATGCGCGAGCGGAAGGCGAAGTAGCCGAACACGAAGGCCAGCACGCCCGGCACCAGCACGACCAGCAGCATGGCGTACCAGAAGTGCTCGGTAAAGGACCAGTACCAGGGGTAGCTCTTCCAGTCCAGGAACACCATGAAGTCGGGCAGGTCGCTCTGGTAGACGCCGTCGCGGCCGATGGCGCGCATCAGGTACATGCCGTGCGCATAGCCGCCCAGCGCGAAGAACAGGCCATGGCCCAAGGACAGGATGCCCGCATAGCCCCACACCAGGTCCAGCGCCAGCGCCGCCATGGCGTAGCACATGAACTTGCCCAGCAGCGCCACGACATAGGCCGACACATGCAGCGCATGGCCGGGAGGGAAAGCGAGATTCAGCAAGGGCAGCAGCGCCAGGAGAGCAACTGCCGCGGCCAGGGCCGCCCACACCCGCCCCGAGTACAGCGGGCGGCGGGTCAGCAGATTCAGGTCAGTCAGCGCGTTCTGTTTCATTCGACGCTCCGGCCGCGAGGGGCGAACAGGCCTTGCGGCCGCTTTTGGACGAACAGCACGATGAGCGCCAGGATGGTGATCTTGGCCATGACGGCTCCGGCATAGGGCTCCAGGAATTTGTTGACGCCGCCCAGGCCCAGCGCGGCGATGACGGTGCCGGCGAGCTGGCCCACGCCGCCCAGCACCACCACCATGAACGAATCGACGATGTAGCCGCGGCCCAGGTCCGGTCCCACGTTGCCCAGCTGCGACAGCGCCGCCCCAGCCAGCCCGGCGATGCCGGAGCCCAGGCCGAAGGCCAGCATGTCGACGCGGCCGGTGGGCACGCCCACGCAGTCGGCCATGCGGCGGTTCTGCGTGATGGCGCGCACGAACAGGCCCAGGCGGGTGTGGTTCAGCAGCGCCCAGACCAGGAACACCACGAAGAAGGCGAAGCCGATGATGACCAGGCGGTTGTAGCTCAGCACCAGTCCGCCCAGTACCGTGACGCCGCCAGACATCCAGCCGGGATTGCTCACCTCCACGTTCTGCGCGCCGAACAGCGTGCGCACGCCCTGCATCAGGATCAGGCTGATGCCCCAGGTGGCCAGCAGCGTTTCCAGCGGCCGGCCATAGAGCCAGCGTATGACGGTGCGTTCCAGCGCCATGCCGACCAGCGCCGTCACGGCGAAGGCCAGCGGCAACGCGGCCAGCACATACCAGTCCAGCCAGCCCGGCAGCCAGGCGCGGAACGCCGTCTGCACTACGTAGGTCACATAGGCGCCTATCATCAGCAGTTCGCCGTGCGCCATGTTGATGACGCCCATCAACCCGAAGGTGATGGCCAGGCCCAGCGCCGCCAGCAGCAGCACGCTGCCCAGGCTGATGCCGTAGAACAGGTTGCCGGCCCATTCGATGGTGGCCAGGTGGCGGTCGATCTGCTTGAGCGCGTGGCCCGCGGCCTCACGCACGCCGGCGTCGGGTTCCGCGTAGGCGCCGTCGCGCTCCTCGGCCAGCGCGGCCAGGGTGGGACGGAATGCGGCGTTGCGGGTGGCGCCCAGCACCTCGACCGCATGGCGCCGCTTGGCGGGATCGCCGCTTTTCAATTCCAGGTTGGCCTGCGCGATCAGCAGCGCGTCGCGCACGACTTCGTTCTTTTCGGACGCCAATGCCTTTTCCAGCATAGGCAGGCGCGCCGGGTCTCCGGTCTGCTGCAGACGGCGCGCCGCAGCCAGGCGCTCGGCGGGCTGCTCGGAATACAGGCGCGAACCCGCCAGCGCCGCCTCGATGGCGCGCCGCAGGCGGTTATTGATGCCGATGGCGCCTGCGCCTGGGGGCAGCTCGGCGGCGGCGCCCGTCGCCGCATCGATGGCGCGCGCGCCGCCGTTGCCGATCAGCACGCGGCCGTCATCGGCGGCGTAGAGCCGGTCCTCGCCCAGCGCCTGCAGCACCGCTGCCGCCTCGGGTTCGGGCAGCTGGCCCAGCGCGGCAATCGCCTGGAGCCTGGCGTTCGTGTCGTCGCCGGCCAGCGGCGCAAGCAAGGCCGGGTCCACGCCGCTTGCCGCCGCCGGGGCGGCCGCGAGCGGCAGGGACACCAGCCATGCCAGCAGGAAACGACGCAAGTAGAGTGCGATTGCCGCGATGCGCATGGCTGCTTGTTCCCGGTGCGTTAGAGACCTTGCTTGCCTTCGTTGCCCGGGATGTACGGGCTCCAGGGCTGGGCGCGGATCGGACCCTTGCTCTTCCACACCACGCTGAACTGGCCATCCGCCTTGATTTCGCCGATGTAGACCGGCTTGTGCAGGTGGTGGTTGGTCTTGTCCATCTCGATGGTGTAGCCGTCGGGCGCGTTGAATTTCTGGCCGCCCATGGCTGCGATCACCTTGTCCACGTCAGTGGTCTTGGCCTGCTCCACCGCCTGCTTCCACATATGGATGCCGATGTAGGTGGCTTCCATCGGGTCGTTGGTCACCACCGTATTCGCGTTGGGCAGGTTCTTGGCCTTGGCATAGGCCTTCCATTTCTGGATGAAGGCGTCGTTCACCGGGTTCTTGACCGACTGGAAGTAGTTCCACGCGGCCAGGTGGCCCACCAGCGGCTTGGTATCCACGCCGCGCAATTCCTCTTCGCCCACCGAGAACGCCACCACCGGCACGTCGGTGGCCTTCAGGCCGGCATTGCCCAGCTCCTTGTAGAAGGGCACGTTGGAGTCGCCATTGATGGTGGAGATGACGGCTGTCTTGCCGCCCGTGGCGAACTTCTTGATGTTGGCGACGATGGTCTGGTAGTCGGAATGGCCGAAAGGCGTGTAGACCTCGTCGATGTCGCTGTCCTTGACGCCCTTGGAATGCAGGAAGGCGCGCAGGATCTTGTTGGTGGTGCGCGGGTAGACGTAGTCGGTGCCCAGCAGCACGAAGCGCTTGGCGCCGCCGCCGTCTTCGCTCATCAGGTATTCGACGGCGGGTATGGCCTGCTGGTTGGGCGCTGCGCCGGTGTAGAACACGTTCTTCTCGAGCTCCTCGCCCTCGTATTGCACGGGGTAGAAGAGCAGGCCGTTGAGTTCCTTGAACACCGGCAGCACGGACTTGCGCGACACCGAGGTCCAGCAGCCGAAGACAACCGCCACCTTGTCCTGGGACAGCAGCTGGCGCGACTTCTCGGCAAACAGCGGCCAGTTCGACGCCGGGTCCACCACCACGGCTTCGAGCTTCTTGCCCATCACGCCGCCATTGGCGTTGATCTCGTCGATGGTCATCAGGGCCACGTCCTTGAGCGACGTTTCCGAGATCGCCATCGTGCCCGACAGCGAATGCAGGATGCCGACCTTGATGGTGTCCTCGGCGGCGAGTACCTGCGGCATCCATCCGGACATGGCCAACAGGCTCACGGCGGTCAGTTGCTTAAGGGCTAGTCTGCGTTTCATGGTGACTCCTGATTGGAATGTGCCGGCCGTGCCGGCGAGAACGATCTGAAAACACACGACAACGAGGACCTAAAAGCAAAAGGCATGCCAACCGCGCGGGCACGTGCAGTCCGCTATATGAAAGGGGGTAGACGAAGGGCGCGCCACGGATGGCGGCGCGCCAGGCGGCACGGGCCGATCTGGTGCCGCGTGCACAACATGGGTGCGCGCGCCGCCCGCTGGCGGTGCGCGCATGTGGCGCCGCGGCGATGGCTTCGTGCCGCAGGCGGCCCCTTGCCGCAGGGAATCGGGGCAGGCGCGGGGCGGCGTCCGACATGGCACGCCGATTGCTTGGGAATCCGTACTTGTATACAAGAAAGGATTCCAGCATGAACGCCGTAGCAACGCACAAAGGCCCCGTCGCCTGGACGATCGCGCAGTGGCAGGCCGCCTATCGCAATGAGGGCGCCACGCCCGAGACCTTGTTGGCCGCCTGGGCCGAACGCGGCAACGCGCCAGACAATGCCTGGATCAAGCGCGTGGACGGCGCCATGCTGGCGCGGCAGCTCGATGCCCTGCAAGGGCTGCTGGAAGCGGCCAACGGCGACCTGACGCGGCTGCCGCTTTACGGCGTGCCGTTTGCCATCAAGGACAATATCGACGCCGCCGGCTGGCCCACCACGGCGGCCTGCCCGGAATTCGCATATACGCCCGAGGAAGATGCGACCGTGGTCGCCCGCCTGCGCGCGGCCGGCGCCATCCTGGTGGGCAAGACCAACCTGGACCAGTTCGCCACCGGACTGGTGGGCACGCGTTCGCCGCTGGGCGCGGTGCCCAATACGTTCAATCCGGACTACGTCAGCGGCGGCTCCAGTTCGGGTTCGGCTTCCGTGGTGGCGCGCGGCCTGGCCGCTTTCTCGTTGGGCACCGACACTGCGGGCTCGGGCCGCGTGCCGGCGGGGTTCAACAACATCGTGGGCCTCAAGCCCACCAAGGGGCGGCTCAGCGCGGCAGGCGTGGTGCCGGCATGCCGCACGCAGGACTGCGTGTCGGTGTTCGCGCTGACGGTGGACGACGCCGAACTGGTAGCCGACATTGCAGCGGGTTGGGACGCGCGCGACCCCTATTCGCGCGCTCAGCCTGTAGGGAGCGCAAATCCTTGGCCGGCGCAACCCAGGCTGGCGATTCCCGCGCAGCTGGAATTTTTCGGCGATGCGCAGGCCGCGGCGGCGTTCGATCAGGCCGTGAGCGACCTGAAGGCCAGCGGCGCAACGGTCGAACCCATCGACTTCACGCCATTCAGCGAGCTGGCGGCGCTGCTGTACCAAGGGCCCTGGGTGGCCGAGCGCTTTGCCGTCGTGGAAGCGTTGTGGAAGCAGAACCCCGAGGCCATCCATCCGGTGGTGCGCGGCATCGTCGAACAGGCCGCCAACTACAGCGCGCTGGACGCGTTCAAAGCCGAGTACCGGCGCGCCGAGCTGACGCGCGGCATCCATCAGACGTTGGCGGGCTTTGATGCGCTGGTGGTGCCGACTACGCCCACGATCTACACCATCGCCCAGCTCGAAGCCGATCCGGTGACGCTGAACTCGAGATTGGGGATCTACACCAACTTCACGAACCTGGCCGACCTGTCGGCGCTGGCGCTGCCCGCGGGCATGCGCGGCGACGGCCTGCCCGCAGGCATCACGCTGATCGGCATGGCTTGGCAGGACCATGCGCTGGCGCAGTTCGGACGCCAGTGGCAGGCGCGTCTGGCGCTGCCGCTGGGCGCCACCGGTGCGCCGCTGCCCGCAGCCGAGCATGCGGTCCTCCCCGCGCGTGACACGGTGCGCGTGTCGGTCGTGGGGGCGCACCTGCGCGGCATGCCGCTGAACCACCAACTGACCTCGCGCCGCGCCGTGTTCGTCGAAGCGGCGCGCACGGCCGGCGATTACCGCCTGTACGCCCTGGCCAACACCACGCCGCCCAAGCCCGGACTGGTGAAGTCCGCGAGCGGCGCGCCCATCGAGGTCGAACTCTGGGACGTACCGCTGGCCGCCTTCGGCGCCTTCGTGGCCGAGATCCCCGCGCCGCTGGGCATCGGCACGCTGGAGCTGGCGGACGGCCGCCAGGTCAAGGGATTCATCTGCGAGCCGCGCGGCCTGGAGGGCGCGCGCGACATCACGGAGTTCGGCGGCTGGCGCGCCTACCTGGCCAGCCTGGCCTGATCTCCGCTTTCGATAACCCGCAAGACACCAGGGAGTCGCACCGTGTTCGATACCGTTCTGATTGCCAACCGCGGCGAGATCGCCGTCCGCGCCATCCGCACCCTCAAGCGGCTGGGCATCCGCAGCGTGGCCGTTTACTCCGACCCGGACCGCAATGCCGCGCACGTGCGCGCGGCCGACGTGGCCGTGGCTCTGGGCGGCGAAAAGGCCGCCGACAGCTACCTGCGCATGGACCTGCTGCTGGCCGCCGCGCGCGAGCATGGCGCGCAAGCCATCTATCCCGGCTACGGCTTCCTGTCCGAAAGCGCCGAGTTCGCGCAGGCCTGCGAAGACGCGGGCATTGCGTTCGTCGGCCCTACGCCCTTGCAGATCCGCGAGTTCGGCCTGAAGCACCGTTCCCGCGAACTGGCGGCCGAGGCCGGCGTGCCGATGACGCCGGGAACGGGCCTGCTGGACAGTCTGGGCGCCGCGCTGTCGCAGGCCGAGCGCATCGGCTATCCGGTGATGCTAAAGAGCACGGCGGGAGGCGGCGGCATCGGCCTTTCGCGCTGCGACAACGAGGCCGAGCTGACTGCGGCCTTCGATAGCGTACAGCGCATGGGCGAGCACTTCTTCAGCGACGGCGGCGCCTTCATCGAGCGCTACGTCGACAATGCGCGCCATGTCGAGGTGCAGATCTTCGGCGACGGCGCCGGCCGTGTGCTGGCCCTGGGCGAGCGCGATTGCTCGGTGCAGCGCCGCAACCAGAAGGTCATCGAAGAGACGCCCGCGCCGCTTTTGCCCGCCGCCACGCGCCAGGCGCTGCACGCTGCCGCCGTGCGGCTGGGCGAGTCGGTCAACTACCGTTCCGCCGGCACCGTGGAATTCATCTACGACCCGGCGCGCGACAGCTTCTATTTCCTGGAGGTCAATACCCGCTTGCAGGTAGAGCATCCCGTGACGGAAGCCGTCACCGGGCTGGACCTGGTGGAATGCATGCTGCGCGTGGCCGCGGGCGAAGCGCTGGATTACGCCGCCATGTCGCGCGCGCCGCAAGGCGCATCCATCGAGGTGCGCCTGTATGCCGAGGATCCGCTGCGCCAGTTCCAGCCGTCGCCTGGCGTGTTGACCGACGTGTTCTTTCCAGAAGGCCTGCGGGTGGACGGCTGGGTCGCGACCGGCACCGAGGTGCCGGCGTTCTACGACCCCATGCTGGCCAAGCTGATCGTGCATGCCGGCACGCGCGAGGCCGCGCTGGACAAGCTGGCGCACGCGCTGGCCCGCACGCGCCTGCACGGCATCGCCACCAACCTGGACTATCTGCGGCAGATCGTGGATGACGCGCGTTTTCGCGGAGGCGAGCTGTCCACGCGCTTTCTTGAAACCTTTGCCTACCGGCCCGCGGCGATCGAGGTGCTGGCGGCAGGCACCTACACCAGCGTGCAGGACTACCCTGGGCGGGTGGGCTACTGGGACATCGGCGTGCCGCCCTCGGGCCCGATGGACGACTATGCCTTCCGCATGGCCAACCGCATCGTCGGCAACGCGTCCGACGCAGCGGGCATCGAGGCCACGCTGGTCGGCCCGACCTTGCGCTTTCACGGCGATGCCGTCGTGGCGCTGACGGGAGCGGCCTGCGCCGCCACCCTGGATGGCGAGCCCGTGCCCATGTGGACGCCGGTGGCCGTGCGTTCCGGCCAGGTGCTGACGACCGGCCGCGCGCTGTCGGGCTGCCGCAGCTATCTGGCGGTGCGCGGCGGCCTGGACGTGCCGGTCTACCTGGGCAGCCGCTCCACCTTCGTGTTGGGCCAGTTTGGAGGGCATGCCGGCCGCACCTTGCGCGTGGGCGACATGCTGCCGCGGATCCGTCCTGAGCGGGACTGCGGTGCCACCGCACCTGTGTCCGAACCGCAGGCCGCGCCCGCCGGCTTGATTCCGGCCTATGGCAACACCTGGCAAATCGGCGTGCTCTACGGCCCGCACGGCGCGCCGGATTTCTTCCGGCCCGAAGCCATTGAGGCCTTCTTCGCCGCGGACTGGGAAGTGCACTACAACTCCAACCGGCTGGGCGTGCGCCTGATCGGCCCCAAACCAACTTGGGCGCGCGAGGACGGTGGCGAGGCGGGCCTGCATCCGTCCAATATCCACGATTGCGAATACGCCATCGGCAGCATCAACTTCACCGGCGACAGCCCCGTGATCCTGACGCGCGACGGCCCCAGCCTGGGCGGCTTCGTCTGCCCCGTCACCATCGCCCGCGCCGAACTGTGGAAGGTCGGGCAGGTCAAACCGGGCGACCGGATCCGCTTCGTGCGCATCGACTATCAGCAGGCGGTGGCGCTGGAGGCGGCGCAGGACCGTTGCGTGGCCGAACTGGCGGCGCCCGCGCAGCCCACGCAAGCCTTGGCGCCCGCCGCCGTGCCGGAACCCATCGTGGCGGCGCTGCCGGCGCAGGGCGCGCGGCCTGCGGTTTCTTACCGCCAGGCGGGCGACGGCTACCTGCTGCTGGAATACGGCGACAACGTGCTGGACCTGGCGCTGCGCATGCGCATCCATCTGCTGATGGAGGCGCTCAATGCCGAGCCCATCGCCGGCGTGATGGAGTTGTCGCCTGGCGTGCGTTCGCTGCAGATCCGCTACGACAGCCGTGTCATCCTGCAAGGCGCGTTGATCGAGCGCCTGCTGCGGATCGAGAGCGGCCTGGCCGACGTGGCCACGCTCAAGGTGCCCACCCGCGTGGTCTACCTGCCCATGGCGTTCGAGGATTCGGCCACGCTGGGCGCGGTGCAGCGCTACCAGGAAACCGTGCGCGCCAGTGCGCCGTGGCTGCCCAACAATGTGGACTTCATCCGGCGCATCAACGGCCTGGCCAGCCGCAAGCAGGTCCGCGATATCGTGTTCGACGCCAGCTATCTGATCATGGGCCTGGGCGACGTGTACCTGGGCGCGCCCTGCGCGGTGCCGATAGATCCGCGCCACCGCCTGCTGACTTCCAAGTACAACCCGGCCCGCACCTACACCGCCGAAGGCACGGTAGGCATAGGGGGGGTCTACATGTGCATCTACGGCATGGATTCGCCTGGCGGCTATCAGCTGGTCGGACGCACCTTGCCCATCTGGAACAAATTCCTGAAGAACCCGGTGTTCCAGGACGGCAAGCCCTGGCTGCTGCGCTTTTTCGACCAGGTGCGTTTCTATCCGGTGACGGAAGCCGAACTCGATGCGTTGCGCGAAGACTTCCGCGAAGGCCGGGCCACGGTCCGCATCGAGGAAGAGGTGTTCGACTTTGCCGCGCACCAGCGCTTCCTGGCGGAAGAGGCCGACAGCATCGCCGCGTTCCAGACGCGCCAGAAGAGCGCCTTCGACGCCGAAGTGGCCTTGTGGAAAAGCGAGGATGCGGCGGTGGAGCAAGTGGCGGCCGACCCCGAACCCGACGCCGAGGCGGCCTTGCGCGAAGGCGAAAGCCTGGTCAGCGCCGACATGTGCGGCAACGTCTGGAAGATCCCGGTGCAGGTGGGTCAGAGCGTATCGGCGGGGGACACGCTGGTGGTGGTCGAGGCCATGAAGATGGAGCTGTCCGTCATCGCGCCGGCGTCGGGGACCGTGGTCGCGATCCGCTGCGTGCCGGGCAAACCGGTGAACGCGGGCGACCCGCTCATCGTTCTGGCCGAAGACGCGACCTGCCCCGTGGCCTGACCATGCGCCTGGAATCCGCGCTGGCCGCTCCCGCCATCCGCCAGACGCCGGCCTTGGCCGGTTCGCTGGCCGACCAGGTCTATCAGCGGCTGAAAGACGACCTGTTCGACTTCCGCGTGCTGCCGGGCGAGCGCTTCACCGAGGCCGAGGTGGCGGCGCGGCTGGGCGTCAGCCGCACGCCGGTGCGGCTGGGACTGGCGCGGCTGGAGCGCGAAGGCTACGTGCTGCCCCGTCCGCGCAGCGGCTGGCAGGTGCGGCCTTTCGACTTCGAACGCTTCGAGGCGCTGTACGACGTGCGCGTGGTGCTGGAGCAGGCCGCGGTGGAACGGCTGTGCGCGCGCGAGCACATGGACGAGGCAGGCATGCTGGGCGCGCTGAAGGACGTGTGGCTGGCGCCGCCGCGCCAGCGCATTCTGGACGGGCGGCTGGTGGCGCAACTGGACGAGGCTTTTCATTGTTCGCTGGTGGCCGCTGCCGGCAATCCCGAAATGGCGCAGATCCATCGCGACGTGACCGAGAAGATACGCATCGTGCGGCGGCTGGACTTCACCAAGGATTTCCGCGTGGACGCCACTTATGATGAGCACGCCGCCATCCTGCGCGCGGTGCTGGCGCGGCGGGCCGACGAGGCCACGCGCATGCTGCGTTCGCATATCGGCATGAGCCGCGCCGAGGTGCGCAAGATTACGCTGCACATGCTGCACCAGGCGCGCGAGCACGCGGGCGGCCGGGGCCTGGCGCTCCCCGACTAGCCCTGCAGCTGCTGGTAGACCTCCTGCGACACGCGCAGCAGCTCGTCGCGGCTGACTGCGCCGGACAGCGCATAGCCGAACTGTCCTTCGACCCAGTAGAACACCCGCACCGGGCCTTCCTGGGTGAACTGGAATGCCGTCTGCCCGCCCGCGGCTTCGCGGGTGACGTACAGCGTCAGGCGCTGGCCGTCGGCCGCCCCGTACATGAACAGCGCGACCGGTCCCGCGCCGCCGGGCAGCAGGCGGCCTCCCACCAGTTCATAGCCGGCCTGCGACAGGGATGGCGGGCGCATGGTCGCGCCCATGCGCTTGGTCAGCCAGGTCACCAGGCCTTTTTCGTTATCGGCGCCGACTTCCACGGGCCGGCCCATGTCGGGCGCGTAGACCGCGTGGGCGATGGCGGCGCGCTGGGCATAGCCGCCCGCAATGCGTTCGGGCGCGGCGGTCGCCAGTGCGGCCTGCAGCTGGCGGGCGTCCATGGCGCCGCGCGTGATCCAGGCGGCGCTGGCGCTGATGGCGGCGATCGCCACGCCGGCGGCCAGGGCCCGCCAGGGCCAGGGGTTCGAGGGCCGCGCCAGGGGCAGGCGCAGCGGCAGCGGCTCGTCCAGCACCGGGTCCAGCATGGCGTGCAGCAGGCGTCGTTGCTCGCGCCATTCGTCGACGCGAGCCTGGTCTTGCGGATGGGAGGCCAGGAATGCTTCGACCTCGGCGCGGCGCGTGGGCGGCAACTGGCCGTCCGCATAGGCATGCAGGTCGGCTTCGGTAATCGGGGTGCCCGCGCCGGGCACCGCATGGAGGCGTTTCTCGTTCATGTCATTTCACGCGATGGAGCTTGCTGACGGTGTCGCGCGCCTGCATCAGCGCGCCCAGTTTTTCGCGGGCGCGCGACAGGCGCGACATGACCGTGCCCATCGGCACGTCCAGTATCCGGGCGGTGTCCTGATAGGACAGGTCTTCCACGCATATCAGCAACAGCACTTCCCGCTGTTCGGCGGGCAGGGCTTGCAGGCAGCGGTCCAGGTCGCGCACCTCCAGGTGGTCTGTCTGCGTGGCGCGCACCGGGGCGTCGGGCAGTTCGCCCGGGGCGGTCTGTTCGGCCCGCCGGTTGCTGGCGCGCACGCCGTCGATGAAATGGTTATGCATGATGCCGAACATCCAGGCGCGCAGCTCGCCGCGCCGCTGCCAGCGCGAATAGCGGCTCCATGCGCGCTCCAGCGTGTCCTGGACCAGGTCGTCGGCCCGGTGGGGGTCGCCCGTCAGCCCGCGGGCATAGCGCCGCAGGCTGGGGATGCAGGCCAGGATCAGGGCTTCGTCTTCGGCGCGCATGGGTTGCTGCGTGTGATGGCGGACACCGTATCAGGGCTTGGCAACGTGCCAGACTTCCTTGAAGTTGTCGCCGGTCTTGTCGCCCGCCTTGGCGTCCTTGGCATAGGTGTACAGCGGCTTGCCCTTGCTGGCCCATTGCTTGCTGCCGTCGTCGCGGGTGATGACGGTCAGGTCGCCCATGGGCTTGGCGTCGGCGCTGGCCATGACGGGCGGCCAGATCTTGGCGCACTGGTCGTTGCAGGCGCTCTTGCCGCCGGCATCCTTGTCGAAGGTGTAAAGCGTCATGCCGGCGCTGTTGACCAGCATGCCGTCCTGGGTCTTGACGGCCTGGGCCTGGGCGCCGGCCGAAAACAGGGCGGCGGCGGAGATGGCCAGGGCTGCGGCGATGTGTTTGCGCATGGTGTGCCTCGTACGTAGATAGGGAAAGTGGGAGACTGCCCCCTACAGACGCTGCCGGTCCCGGCTTTATTCCAGCCGGGCTGAAAGAAGTTGCAAAGGGTCAGCCGGCCGGCCGGACCGCGCCGGGTTCGTGACGCATTTCATATTCCAGGTCGGTTTCCTCCACGGGGATGAAGCCCAGCGCTTCATAGAGGCGCCGGGCAGGGTTGCCCTTGAGCACGCTCAGGGTGACGGGGACGCCCTCGGCGTCGGCCTCGTCCAGCACGCCCTCCAGCAGGCGGCGGCCCAGCCCGCGGCCCTGGAAGGCGGGATCGATCTGGATCTGCACGATGCGCCAGCCTGCCGGGTCCCGGCCGTGCTTGAACAGGCCGGCGGGCCGGCCGTCCAGCCAGACGATGCGGGCGTCCTCGAAACGGTAACGGATGCGGGCCAGATGGTGGTCGTCATCCAGCGGCGCGCCCGCGCGCTGCAGGTGTTCCTGCATGGTGGTCTTGCGCAGGGTGAGCAGGAAGGGCAGGTCGTCTTCGGTGGCGGGTTGCAGCGCCAGGGAGCAGGTCTGGGTCATGGATGCGGGGGAAGTGGGGACGGCCGGCTGACGCGCCGGCGCGATTATCGGGTTATAGAGCGGTTGCGCCGCGGACGCCAGTCCGCCGCCTGGCGCTTTCAGCCCGCTCCTCGACGCCGTTGCGTCAACCCGCGCTGCCGTTGCGCGCGCACTCCCATCCCAGCTCTGCCAGCGGTTCCACCTTGGCGCCCATGGACCGGGCGTCGTCGGCTGCGGCATTGCCGCCCGAGGCGCGCGCGGCAACCCCTTGCAGGATGGCGGCCATGCGGAAGAAGCTGTAGGCGAGATAAAAGCCCCAATCGGACACCCCCGCAAGCCCGCGCGCCCGGCAATACGCGGCCACGACTTCGTCCTCGCTGGGGATGCCCAGCGCGGCGAGGTCGGAGCCGGCCACGCCGCGCCACAGCTGCGGCGATACGCGCCAGCACATGCTGTAGTAGGCCAGGTCCGCCAGCGGGTGGCCCAGTGTCGAAAGCTCCCAGTCCAGCAGGGCCAGCGCGCGGGGTTCGGTGGGATGGAAGATCAGGTTGTCCAGCCTGAAATCGCCATGCACCAGGCGCGTTTCGTCGCTGGCGGGAATGTTGCGCGGCAGCCAGTCGATCAGCGCTTCCATGGCGGGCAGGTCGGCCGCCGGCCGGCTTTCGCGGTATTGCCGCGTCCAGCGTGATATCTGGCGCGCGTAGTAGTTGCCTGGACGGCCATAGCTTTCCAGGCCCAGGGCCGCGTAATCCAGTTGATGCAGGGCCGCGAGCACGCGGCTGGTTTCCGCGTAGATGGCGGCGCGCTCGGCCGGCGCGAGGCCCGGCAGGGCGGGGTCGACGAAGCTGCGTCCCTGCACGTAGTCCATCAGATAAAAGGGCGTGCCGAGCAGGCTGTCATCGGCGCAATAGTCCAGCATGCGCGGCACGGGCACGTCGCTGCGCTGCAGCGCCCGCATCACCTGGAATTCCCGGTCGATGGCGTGCGCCGAGGGCAGCAGCTTGCCCGCGGGCTGCTTGCGCAGCACGTACTGGCCTTTGTCCGTGGTCACGACGTAGGTCGGATTCGATTGGCCGCCGGCCAGGCGGCGCAGCGCCACTTCCTCCGCCCGTCCCGCATACCCTGCGCGCACCAGGTAGGCGGCCAGCGCGTCCTGGCCGTCGATGGCGTCCGCCGCCGCGCCCGTCACGATTGCGCCCCGGCCGCGTCCTGCGCCTGCCAACGCCAGAAGTCGTCGCCTTCGTCCATCAGGAACCGAGCCAGCACCATCTTGTGCACTTCCGAGGCGCCGTCGACCAGCCGGGCCTGACGCGCGTAGCGGTAGATCCAGGCCAGCGCCGTATCGCGTGAATAGCCGCGCGCGCCGGTCAGCTGGATGGCGGTGTCGACCGCCTTGTGCAGCGTTTCGGAGACGACGATCTTCGCCATCGAGACTTCCTTGCGCGCGTAGCTGCCCTGGTCCAGGGCGACCGCGGCGCGCATCGTCAGCAGGCGGCCGATTTCGATCGCCATGGCGCATTCGCCCAGCATCCATTGCACGCCTTCGCGTTCGGCCAGCGCGGTGCCGAAGCTCTGCCGGGTCGCCACGTACTCGCGCGCGATCGCCAGCGAGCGGCGGGCCAGCCCCAGCCAGCGCATGCAATGCGTCAGCCGCGCGGGCCCCAGGCGGATCTGCGTGACCTTCAGACCGTCGCCCACGCCGAGCAGGCGGTTTTCGTCAGGAATCTCCAGTCCGTCGAATACCAGTTCGCAATGGCCGCCGTGTTCCTCCGGGCCCATGATGGGAATGCGCCGCTCGATGCGCCAGCCGGGCTGGTCCGCGTCGAACAGAAAGGCCGTCAGGCCCTTGCGCGGATCGTCCGAGGTCTTGGCCATCAGGATGAAGTGCTGCGCCACGCCGGCGCCGGTGATGAACCATTTCTTGCCATGCACCCGCCATGTGCCGTCTTGCAGGGTGGCGGTGGTGCGCATCATGGAAGGGTCGGAGCCGCTGCCGGGATGCGGTTCGGTCATGGCGAACGAGGAGCGCACCTTGCCGTCCACGATGGGTTGCAGCCAGCGCGCCTTCTGCGCCTCGGTGGCGACCTTTTCCAGCACCATCATGTTGCCGTCGTCGGGCGCCGCGCTGTTGAACACCACGGGTCCGAAGATCGACACGTTCATTTCTTCGTAGCAGGCCGCCATGCCAACGCGCGACAGGCCCTGGCCGCCGCGTTCGCGCGGCATCTGCAAGGCCCACAGACCGGCTTCGCGCGCGCGGCGGCGCAGCGGCTGCAGGACTTCCTCGCGGATGTTCTCGTGTTCGTCGTAGGAGGACGGATCCGCCTCCACCGGCAGGATGTGCGTCTCGACAAAGTCCTTGATGCGCAGGCGGTAGCTTTCGATTTCTGGCGTGAGGCTGAAGTCCATATTGCGTCCCGGAGTCAAAGCGTGGAAATGAGGTGTCCGCCGTCCACCACCAGGACCGATCCGGTCATGAAGGAAGAGGCGTCGGAAGCCAGCAGCAGCAGGGGAGCCGACAGCTCCCGCGCCTGCCCGAGCCGGCGCTGCGGCACGCGCCGGATCAGCGCCTGCCCCGCGTCGCTGGCGAAGAATTCGCGGTTCAGGTCGGTTTCTATGTAGCCTGGCGCCAGCGCATTGACGCGGATGCCGTGGCGCGCCCATTCCAGCGCCAGGGCCTGCGTCAGCTGGATCAGCGCGGCCTTGGAGGCGGCGTAGGCGGGAACCTGCTGGGCCACCCGCAGCCCCAGGATGGAAGCGATGTTGATGATGCTGCCGCCGCCGTGCGCCTGCATGTGGCGTCCGGCTGCCTGCGCCACCCGCCAGGTGCCGTTGAGGTTGACGTCGATCACGTCCATCCAGTCGGCTTCGCTGTGTTCCAGCGCAGGGCGCGCGGTGGTAATGCCGGCGTTGTTGACCAGGATGTCGATGGCGCCGCCCAGGCGCTCGGATGCGGCATCGAACAGACCCGCGACGCTGTCGGGCTGGGTCACGTCCAGCGCGATGGCGCAGGCCTGCCGGTCGGCGGCGGCCAGTTCCGCGGCCAGCTGCTCGCCGGCCTGCAGCCTGCGCCCGGCCAGAGCCACGTGCGCGCCCGCGGCGGACAGGGTGCGCGCGAACTCCGCGCCCAGTCCGCCAAAGGCGCCGGTCACCAGGGCCCGCTTGTTGCGTAGGTCCTCGAACATGCTCATCCTCCTTCCGGCGATGCCGCCGCGCGGGTCATGCAGGCTTGTACGCCGACGCTTCCACTTCGATCAGCCACTCGGGCCGCGCCAGGGCGCGCACCACGACCAGCGTCGCGGCGGGACGGGCCTCGCCCAGATAGGCCAGCCTGACGGGGCCGAGCAGCGGCAACTGGCTTTCATCCGTGATGTAGGTCACGACCTTGACCAGATCGCCCGCATTCATCCCCGCAGCCTCCAGCATGGCCTGGATGTTGCGCCAGGCGGCATGGGCCTGGGCTTCGAAGCCTTGGGCGAGCGCGCCCTCCGACGATACTCCCACCTGGCCGGCAATGTGCAGCCAGCGTCCGGGGCCTTCGGTCAGCACGCCCTGGCTGTAGGGGCCCAGCGGAGCGCAGACGCCCGCGGGATTGAGTGGTTGGCCTGCCATAGGGACTCCTCGTGAAAGATCAGGCCCGGCCCGCGCCGGGCAGCAGCAGATCGAGCGTCTTGTTGAACAGCGGATAGCTTCCGCCCGCGAAATCGGTCAGCAGATCGAAATGGTTGCGCTGCGGCACCACCAGGTTCTCCACCTCGTGGCCATGGCTGGCGCAATGCTGCGAGAAATCCCGGCTCTGGCCGCGAAAGCCCTCGGTTTCCAGCGCGCCGGCGGCGAACACCATGGGCACTTCGTACAACGCGACGCGTTGGTACAGCCCCAGGCTGCGGGCTTCGGCCGCGCTCATGTGGAGATCGCGGTTGATGGAAGTGCGCAGCAGCGGTTCCAGATCGAACAGTCCGCTCAAGCCCACGTAGCCGCGTATCCTGCCCGCCAGGGCGGGCACCAGGTCCCGGCACAGCGCGCGGGCGGCCATGTGCCCGCCGGCGGAATGGCCGGACAGCACGATGCGGCTGGCGTCGTAGCCGTGGCGCTCTCCCTGCGCGGTCAGCCAGGAGACGGCCGTACAGGCTTCGTCGACGATCTCGGAGACGCTCGCGTGCGGCGCCAGCGTGTAGTTGGGCAGCGCCACCGCGACGCCGCGCGCCAGGTACTCGTCGGCGATGAACGAAAAGCCGTGCTTGTCCAGGGCGCGCCAATAGCCGCCATGGATGAAGACCAGCAGCGGCGGCGCCGGCACGTGGTCGGGAACGAACAGGTCCAGCACGCTCGAGGGCCGCTCGCCGAAGCGCAGGTCCAGGCGCGCCTCGCGCCGGCTGCGCGTGTCGGCGCTGCGGCGCGCATAGGTAAAGTAGATTTCCTCGCGTTCGGGGTGCCGGGCGCGCAGGTTGTACTGCGCTTCCTGCTCCGGATCGATCGCCTGCTCCTGGGAAGAACACGTCATCGCTTCACCTGTCTCCTGTCAGGCGCCCAGATAGGCGGCCTGTACCCGTGTATCGTCGCGCAGCGCCTGGGCGCTGCCCGAATACGCCACCCGGCCTTCCTGCAGCACGTAGCCGTAGTCCGCGGCGCTCAAGGTCAGCCTGGCGTTCTGTTCGGCGATGAACAGCGTCAGTCCTTCCTGCTTGAGCCGCCGCAGCGACAGGAAGATGTCCTTCACGACCAGGGGCGCCAGGCCCATGGACGGTTCGTCCAGCATCAGCAGGCGCGGGCTGCTCATCAGGGCCCGGCCGATGGCGACCATCTGCTGTTCGCCGCCGGACAGCGTTCCCGCAGCCTGGCGGGCGCGCTCGGACAGCCGCGGGAACAGGTCCAGGACGAAGTCGAGGTTGCGGCGGAACTCGGATTGGCGGCGTTGCTTGAGCAGTTTATAGCCGCCCATTTCCAGGTTTTCACTGACCGACAGCGGTGCGAAAACGCGCCGGCCTTCGGGCACCAGCACGATGCCGCGGTCGACGATGCGGTCGGCGGGTAGCGCCTCTATCGCTTCGCCCTCAAAGCGCACGCTGCCGCGCAGGGGGCGCAGCAGGCCGCTCAGGCTGCGCATGACCGTGGTCTTGCCGGCGCCGTTGGCGCCTAGCAGGCAGCCTATCTGCCCGGCGGGAATCTCCAGGCTGGTTTCCCGCAGGACGTCGCCGGCCCCATAAGAGGCGCACAGATTGGTGATTTCAAGCATCGGGCATGTCCTCCCCGAGATAGGCCTTCAGGACCAGGGGATCGACGCGCACCGCGTCGGCCTGGCCTTCGGCGATCTTGCGGCCGTAGTTCAGGACCAGGATGTCGTCGCACAGCTGCATGACGAAGCTCATGTTGTGCTCGACCAGCAGCACGGTTACCCCGCTGGCGTTCACTTCGCGTATGACCTGGGCCACCTGCGCCACTTCGGCATGCGGCACGCCCGCGACGGGTTCGTCCAGCAGCAGCAAGGTGGGATCGGCGGCCAGGGCGCGGGCGATTTCCAGGATCTTGGCCTGGCCGAAGCTCAGGTCCGCAGCCAGCACATCAGCCTGGCGGGCCAGATGCAGCTGCTCCAGCCGTTGCATCGCGATGTCGCGCATCTGCCGCTCGTCGCGGCGCTGGCGGGGCGTGCGCAGCATGCAGGCCCACAGGCCGGAGCCGAAGCGCGCATGGCAGCCCACCATGACGTTCTCCAGCACCGTCAGGTCCTTGAAGATCTGCAGGTTCTGGAAGGTCCGGGCGATGCCCAGCCTGACGCGCTGGTGCGGCGGCAGGCCCCGCACCGAGCGGCCGCGAAAGCAAACGTCGCCGTTGCCGGGCTGCAGCAGCCCCGCGACGATGTTGAACAAGGTGCTCTTGCCCGCGCCATTGGGACCGATGAGCCCCTTGATCTGCCCTTGCTTCAGATCGAAGGACAGGTCGGCAAGCGCGGCCAGTCCGCCAAAATTGATGCCCAGGTCCCGCACCGACAGGAAATCGTGATCAGCCATGGCGCACCTTTCCCTTCGTTGCCGCCACCGGGGATGCGGGCAGGCTTGCGGAACGCCGGCACAGCCGCTGCGCCAGTCCCGCCAGCCCGCCCGGGAAGAACATCAGGACCAGGATCATGCCCAGCCCGAACAGCAGCAGCTCCACGTCGTGGAAGGCGCGCAGCAGTTCCGGCACCGCGGTGTAGACCAGCGCGCCGAACAGCGGCCCCCAGTACTTGCCCCATCCGCCGACCGCGACCATGACCAGCAGCAGCACCGATGCGGAGAAGCTGAAGGTTTCCGGCGATGCAAACTGGTTGAAATGGACATAGAACGTACCCGCCAGGGCCGCCACCGCGGCGCAAAGCACGAACACCGCCACCTTGAGCGCATAGGTGTTGATGCCCAGGCTGGCCGCGCCGACCTCGCTGCCGGCCACGCTGATCATGGCGCGGCCGATGCGCGAGCGGGTCAGGTTGAGGAAGCCCCACATCAGCAGGAGGCCCGCGGCCCAGGCCAGGTAGAAGAAGCGCCGGTCGGTATCGAAGGCATAGCCCGCGATGGTGATGGGCTCGACTCCCGACAGGCCGTTGGGGCCGCCGGTGTAGTCCACCAGTTCGACGAACAGCACCGACAGGATGGCGTTGAATCCCAGCGTTGCCATCGCCAGGTAGTGACCGCGCAGCCGCAGCACGGGCAGGGCGATCAACAGCGCCGCCGTGCTTGCGACCGCCAGCGCGGCCGGGATGGAGGCGAGTGCGGGGAGGCCGTACTTGGCCGACAAGGCGCCGCTGACATAGGCGCCCAGGCCGAAGAAGCCGGCCTGGCACATGGATATCTGCCCGCAGTAGCCCATCAGCAGGTTGAGACTGGCGATCAGCATCAGGTTGATGCTGAACGTCACCGCCAGGCCTACGGCATAGCTGTTCGGCGCCACCAGCGGAAACAGGAGGAACAGGCCCCACAGCGCCAGCAGGATGCGCAGGTCGTGGCGCGCGCCGTCCCCGGGCGGATGGATTTCGGATTTCATCGTCACCCCCTTCAGACCTTGTTGATTTCGGCTTTGCCCAGCAAGCCCTGGGGACGGTAGAACAGCACCAGCAACAGCACGATGAAGGACAGCGCGTCCTTGTATTGCGAGGAAATCAAGCCGCCTCCCAGCGCCTCGATCACGCCCAGCAGCACGCCGCCAAGCAAGGCGCCCTGCAAGCTGCCCAGCCCGCCCAGCATGGCCGCGCTGAAGCCCTTGAAGCCGAGCATGGTGCCGTGGTCATAGGAGGTGAAGGTCAGCGGCGCGATGATCACGCCCGCGATGCCGCCGGCCAGAGCCGCGAGCACGAAGGCCACCGTCACCGAGCGCCGCACGTTGATGCCGACCAACGCGGCGGCGTCTCGGTCGATGGCGGTCGCGCGCAGGGTCTTGCCCAGCAGGGTGCGCTCGAAGAAGAAATGCGTGCCCAGCATGAAGAGCAGCGCCACCCCCATCACCCAGAAGCTCTGCGGCGGAATCTGCGCGCCCGCCAGCGGCACCGGCGTGTCGCCCGAGAATGCGGGATAGCCCATCGGCGTTTTGCCCAGCCCCAGCATCACCAGGCTTTTGGTACAGATGGCCAGGCCGATGCTGAGCAGCGTCACCAGCAGGGGCGCGGGCTTTTTCAGCGGATGGATCACCAGGCGTTCGGACAGGCCGCCCGCCAAGGCCACCAGGGCCACCGCCGCCAGACAGGACAGCCAGAGCGGCAGTTCGGCGACCGCATAACAGGCGGCCGCCACCATGCCGCCCATCATGACCCATTCGCCCTGGGCGAAGTTGATGGCGTCGGTGCTCTTGAATATGACGTTGAATCCCACCGCCACGATGGCGTAGATGCTGCCGGTGGTGATGCCGGCGACCAGCAGTTGGATGATTTGCGCGGACATGTCCATGGCGAAGCCCCGGCGCCGCTCAGTTGGGACGGCGCGAGGTGAGCGCGATGCCGGGCAGTTCGACGCCGAACTCGGCCAGGCGCCGCGTCACCGTCTCCAGGTACGACCACAGGACCTCATACTCCCGGTCTGCGGACGCAGCGCCCAGGCCCGCTTCGGCCGTCAGCGCGTTGGCACGGCTTTCGGCGCCGTCGGGCTCTGCCAGCCAGGGGCAGTGGTAGCCGCGCAGTTCGACCTCGTTCAGATAGCCCGACACGGCCTGCGCCACGGCGGCGCGGTCGGCGTCGGACCAGGCCGCGGCGCGTTCGGCCACATAGAGCCAGCCGAAGGTGGCGTGACGCTCCTTGGCCTGCACGCACTGTTCCAGGATGCGGCGGGCAACGGGTTCCCGGGCGTTCTCCAGGTAGGCCCGGAACAGTTCCAGCTCCAGGCCGTCTTCCACCGCGGCGTGCGTGGTGAAGAAGGCGTCGGCATGGCAGGCGGCATCCAGTACCTGGCGGTGCCGGCATTGGTTGAAGATGGCTTCCTGCTGCGGGCTGGGCGGGCGGTTCAGGTAGCCGCCCAGCAAGGTGGCGTAGCGGTGGAAGCACTCGATCTGCCAGGCTTCCTCGGTGTTGCGCACGGTGAGAAAGTACTTGGGGTCGGACTCGCGGCCGCTCTCCAGGCACAGGCGCACCAGCAGCGCCGGCGTTTCGCTCAAGCCGGCGTATTCCACCCAGGCGCGGCGGCTCCAGGTCAGGCGCGCCGCATCGCGGACTTGCGCGTCGAGGGCGCCTGGATCCAGGCTGGCCCAGGGAATATCGGTCTCCGGCGCCCAGCGCTGCTGCTTGCCGGTTTCGTAAAGTTCGCGGATCGAGGTGATGGACTGCTTGAGCGTCAGCGGGAAGCGGCGCTCAACGGGAATTCTTGTCGTGGCTGCGTTCATGTCGGGTTTCCTCGCGTTCAGAATTCGCCGATCTTCGGGTGGTGCAGCAGGGGCAGATGCACGCCCCAAGGCTCCATCTGGCGGCGCACGCGCTGCACGGTTTCAACGAACAGGGGCTTCTCCAGTTCTTCGACCGTGGAACCCAGGCCGGCTTCCCAGGTGAGTCGGTCCACTTCCATTTCGGCGCGAGAAGCCGGATTGTCGGGCGCCAGCCATGCGCTGTGATAGCCGTTGAGCTCGACCTTTTCCATCATGTTGATCACGGCGTTTTCCACCACCTTGATTTCGGCGGCGGACATCTGCGGAATGCGGTGGTCGAGAAAGCGCCAGCCGAACGCGCAGTGCCGAACCTCGTCGCGCATGATGCGGGCGCAGATCTGCTTGGCGACGGGATCGCGGGTGATTTCCACCAGGTGGCGGAAGACGTCGAATGCGATTTCCTCGGCGGCGCAGACCAGCGCCGCGAGAATGGCCTCGACCGACACCTCGGGATCCAGCGCCATCTTGCGCACGCCATGGGTGGCGACGGAGCCCTGGTAGGCGGCCTGGGCCGGCTGCTCCATGTAGCCGCCCAGCGCTTCGGCCATGCGGTAGCAGGCTTCGGCGTGGCGGCTTTCCTCTTGTGAGCGGATGGTGAAGAACAGCCGCAGGTCGGGTTCGCACTTGTCGTGGCAGAAGCGGATCTGCAGGGCAGGGCTTTCCGAGATGGCGCCGTATTCGCTCCAGGCCCGGCGGCTCCAGTACTGGCGGGCCGCGTAGCGCTGCTCGGGCGTGTACTGCGAGGCGTCGAACAGATGCCAGTCGATGTCGGTGCGCGGGTCCCACTGCTTGACCGTTGCCAGGTGGTAGAGGTCGCGGATCTTGGGGATCCGGGTGTCCAGGTCCAGCGGAAAGATGCTTTCCGGATCGTCCAGGATCGTACGCGGCTCGGCGCTTGCTACGTTCATGACTGCACTCCCTGGTTTGCAGCGCCCGCGGCGCGCGTGAGTGGAGGTTGCGGAGATGGAACTGCTTTACTTGTAGTCGGCCAGCCGGAACTGCCCGTCGCGGTAGCCCAGCATGACGATGTCGTCCTTATCCAGGCCCGAGTGGCGCTGGGGCGAGAAATTGAAGACCCCGCCCACGCCCTGGTAGCCGGTGATGGCGGTCAGCTGTTCGCGGGTCTTTTCCTTGTCGCCGCCGCTCTTGTCCAGGGCGGCGCGTGCCAGCATGATGGCGTCGTAGGTCTGGGCCACGAACTGGTTGGGCTTGCGCTTGTAGCGGGCCTCGAAGCGCTTGCTGAGGTCCACGATGCGCGTCTTGATAGGGTCGGCGTCGGGCAGGTCCTGGCCCACCGGGAACTTGACGCTGACCAGCAGCAGGTCCTTGACCGAGTCGCCGGCCAGCTTCATGTAGCGCTGGTCGACGAAACCGTAGCTGTGTACCAGGGTGAGCTTGTCCAGGCCCAGCTGCTGCGCCTGCTTGATGAACACCACGCCAGCCGGGGTGACGGTCCAGCAGATGATGGCCAGCACCGACGCATTCTTGATGCGCGTGAGCTGAGGGGTCAGGTCGGTGTCGGCGGGGTTGAAGGATTCATACGTGATGTCGATGCCGCGCTTGGCGGCAAGCCGCTTCATCTGTTCGACGGCGCTCTGGCCGAAGCCGCTGTTGTCGGCCAGCAGGGCGGCGCGCTTGATGCCTTTCTTGTCGAAGTAGTCCAGCACCCGGTCGATCACCTGGTCGTCGTCCACGGTGCTCTTGAACACGTACTTGCGTTCGGCCACCGGCATCACGATCTGCATCGAACCTTCGGTGGAAATGAAGGGCGTGGCGGCCTTGTCCACCATCGGCACCATGGCCATGGCGATGCCGCTCATGTTGCCGCCGCCGACAATGATGTCCACCTTGTCCTGGGACAGCAGCCGCTTGGTGGCGTTGATGGCCTTGGCGGTCTGGCTTTCGGCGTCGTAGAACACCCATTCGACTTTCTTGCCGCCGATGCCGCCGGCGGCATTGATGTCGTCGATGGCCATTTCCATGCCGGCCTTCATGTCTTCGCCGAGGAAGGCGGCGGGACCGGTCACGGACAGGATGGATCCTATCCGCACCGTATCCTGCGCGCTGGCGGCGTGCATGCCCAGCATCAGCGCGGCGGCCGGCAGCGCGATGGCCGCGCGGCGCGAGAACTCCAGAAACGTCTTTAAGCAAGTCATGGTGCTACTCCTGTGCCTGATGCGGGATTTAAGGGGGTGCAGCAACTTCCACGAACAGCGAAAACGTAGTCGGCTAGGCCTCCGCCACGCCGGGTGGGTTGCGGAACTCGAGCGAGTCCGACACCTGGTCCGTCTTGCCTGCGCCGTTCTGCAGCGGTACGCGCACCGAGTACCGGACCTGGTCCGCGCGGTAATGCGACAGGCCGGACATGACCGGCCGGTCCTGCTTGTCGAAATACACCAGGTGCCGCGTCAGGACGGGGTCGCCGGGCAGGAGGCTGAGGTAATCGGCATGTTCGGCCTGCACCGCGCCGCCCTCGATCTTGAGGTTGCCGTAGGCCAGCTCGACCTGGCGGCCGATCAGCTCCAGCAGGGAGCCCGCCTCGGCCTGGCGGGCGTCGATGTGCGGGATGCGGTCGGTGCGCACATAGCGGTAGTCGATCGAGATCGGCACCTGCTGGACCGTGCGCAGGCGCAGGATGCTCCAGACCGGGGTGCCGGGCGCCATGTCCAGTTCGCGCGCCACGGCGGCCGAGGCCGGTTCCTGGGCGCAGTGCAGCACCCGCAGGCTGAGGGGACGGCCGTGTGCGGACCACTGGTCGATGAAGTCCATGGCCGGGCTGAACTGCTCGTCGATCTTGGGGGCGCAGACGAAGGTGCCGGAACCGCGGACCCGCCGCAGATAGCCTTCGTCCACCAGTTCCTGGATGGCCTGGCGCACCGTCATGCGGCTGACGTTGAATTGTTCGCTCAGCTCGTGGTCGGTGTGGAAGCGGTCGCTTTCCTGCTGCCAGTTCAGGATCATCATCAGCACGCGCCGCTTGATCTGCACATAGAGCGGCAGAGGGGAGTCGCGGTCCAGCGCCACGGGGCTGCTGGAGACGGGGGACTCGCTGCGGACGTTCGTAAGAGTGGACATGACAGCTGGTTTCCGGAATATGTATATAGGATTTGTATATTTGTCTAGTTAACTAGACTTTATGATATATTGATTTCGAAAGTCAAGTACGGATTAGCGATATGAATATTTCTACGCTCGACCTTGCGCTGGCGCTCCCGCCCCACAGCCTGGATGCCGTTCTGTCCTTTGATCAGCCCGCCTCGCTGGACCGGGCGGACGTGCTCATATGGAATCCCGCCGGCCTGTACCCCGCGCTGGAGGCGGCCTGCGAACGCGCCGATCCGCCGGTGCTGGGGGTGGGCGCGTCGGAATGGCTGCTGGCCACCAGCCGCCATTGGCGCGAACAATTCAAGCGCCTGCTGGCCGCGGGCGGCACCCTGGTGGCGTTGGTGCCCGCGCCGCGCACGGTGGGAGTGCATACCTTGCAGGACATTCTTCCTTACGACTGGTCCGATCCGCTCTGGCCGCGGCGGGTGCGCAGCCAGCCGATCGACGGCGCTGCGCTGCCGCGCCAGGCGGGCGAGCCTTTCCGCACGCTCTTCACCGAAGCCGCGCGCTGTTTTCAGCCCTGCGCGACTCTCGCCGAGGCGCCGGGCGCGGGCATACTCGAGGACGGCCAGGGCATGACGCTGGCAAGCTACGCCAGTGAGCCGCCGGGCCGCCTGCTGCTGCTTCCGGCGCTGGCGCCGGATCTGGCGCAGGACGAAGCGGGCGCGGCGCTGTTTCTGCAGGAGCTGCGCCGCTGCATCGAACGCCTGGGCCAGCGCAGCGGCGTGCGTCTGGCGGGGTGGCTGGATCTGCAGCGCGGCCCGGCAGACGAGCAATTGCACGCCCGTCGCGCGCAATGCCTGCGCGAGCGCCATGCGCTCGACCTGGAATTGCAGGAACTGGACCGCGCCATGGCCGAGCGCGACTTTTTCAAGCAGCTGCTAGCTGGCGAAGGCCTGGGAGCGGGGCTGGCGGCCGCGGAAGTCTTCCGCCGCAAGAGCGCGCCAGTGCATGCGGACTGGGTCGAGAAAGACCTGCACATCGTTGAACTCGATCAACGCAACCTGCTGCTCAAAGTGCGGCTGGCGGATGAACCTCTGGATGCCGCGGCGCTACGCCGGCTGGAAGAGGCCCGCGTGCGGGTGGCGGATTACTTTTCCAGGCCGACTTCCATCCTCGTCGCGGACTGCGCCGACAATGCCTTGCCGCCGTCCGCGCGCGCGCCGCGCCGGCATGCCGTGCTGGAAGGCCTGGACGATGCCTATGTGCTGAACGGGCTGCACCTGTATGGCTGGCATCTGGAGACTCCCGGCGACAGCCCTGACCGCCTGCTGCAGCGTTTGATGCAGGCGGATGCGGACCTGAGCGATTCCCTGCTGCGCGCGACGCTGCGCGGCCTGACCCCGCCAGCCGACGCCTGAAGGGCGTGGTGAGCGTTTCGCTACTGTGAGACTCCGATGCCCGCCGACACCCCCGACCTGCAAGTCCTGGATATCGAACGCAACAGCGCCAACCATCTGGCGCTTTCGCCGCTGACCTTCATCGAGCGCGCGGCGAAGGTCTATCCGGAACGCACTGCCATCGTCCATGGCGCACTGCGCCAGAGCTGGCGCGAAACCTATGCACGCTGCCGCCGGCTGGCCAGCGGGCTGGCGCGCCTGGGGGTGCGGCCCGGCGATACGGTGGCCGTGATGGCGCCCAATATCCCGGCGCTGTACGAGGCCCATTTCGGGGTCGCCATGGCGGGCGCGGTGCTCAATGCCCTGAACACCCGGCTGGACGCCGAAACACTGTCCTTCATCCTGGATCATGGCGCCGCGGTGGTGCTGCTGACGGACCGGGAGTACGCGCCCGTCATGGCGCAGGCCTTGGCCAAGACCCGCAGGCGCATCCGCGTGGTGGACATCGACGATCCCGAATACGGCGGGCCGGGCGAACTGCTCGGGGAAATGAACTACGAAGCCCTGCTGGAGACGGGCGACGCGGCGGCCGGGTTCCCCTGGCCGGCGGACGAATGGCAGTCGCTGTGCCTGAACTACACCTCCGGCACCACCGGCAGCCCCAAGGGCGTGCTGTACCACCATCGCGGCGCCTATCTGAATGCGATGGGCAACGCCCTGGCCTGCGATATGCGCCAGCATGCGGTGTATCTCTGGACCTTGCCGATGTTCCACTGCAATGGCTGGAGCTTTCCCTGGACCATCGCGCTGCTGGCGGGAACCAATGTCTGCCTGCGGCGGGTCGAGGCCGGCGCCATTTTCGACGCCATCCAGGCGAATGGGGTCGATTATTTCTGCGCCGCGCCGGTGGTGCTGGGCATGCTCATCAACAGCCCGCCCGAAATCAAGCGGCGCGCGATCCGGCCGGTGCAGGCGCTCACCGGCGGCTCTCCGCCTCCGGCCGCCGTCATCGCGGCGATGGACGAACTGGGCATAGACGTCACGCATCTGTACGGCCTGACGGAGAGCTACGGTCCGTCGATCAGCTGTGCCTGGCACGAGGCCTGGAGCGATCTGCCGCTGGATGAGCAGGCTGCGCTGAAGGCCCGCATCGGCGTGCGCAAGCACACGATGGAACAGGTCCGCGTGCTGGATCCCGCCACGCTGGCGCCCGTGCCGCCGGACGGCGTCACCGTGGGCGAAATCATGATGCGCGGCAACACGCTCATGAAGGGCTATCTGAAGAACCCGCAGGCCACGGCGGAAGCCTTCGCCGGAGGCTGGTTCCATACCGGCGATCTGGCCGTGGTGCATCCCGACGGCTATCTGCAGGTCAAGGACCGCGCCAAGGACATCGTGATATCAGGCGGAGAGAACATCTCGACCGTCGAGGTCGAGGATGCGTTGTACGGGCATCCCGCCGTATTGGAAGCCGCCGTGGTGGCGCGGCCGGACGCCAAGTGGGGCGAGACGCCTTGCGCCTTCGTCACGCTGAAGGATGGCAGCGCCGCGACGGCGGAAGAACTGACCAGCTTCTGCCGGGGCCGCCTGGCCGGTTTCAAGGTGCCGCGCACTTTCGTGTTCGGCCCGTTGCCCAAAACCGCCACGGGCAAGATCCAGAAGTATCTGCTGCGCGAACAGGCGCGGCAGCTGTGAATTCGCCGCCGCCGGCGCGGCCCTAAGCGCGCGGCAGCAGGTCCAGCGCCTGCGCGTCGAAGCGCCGCAGATTGGGGAACACCAGCCCCAGATCCTCGCGGCTGGCGCCGAACCAGCCGCCCAGGGACGCGCCCAGCTGATCCACGGCCAGGGTCGGCAAGAGGCGGCCGTTGTCGACGAAGCCGGGGCCGTCCAGGGCGATTTCCGGATGGCTGCCGTAGTAGCGGCCGCCCTTGACCGCGCCGCCCAGTACAAAGTGATGCGAGCCCCAGCCGTGGTCGGAGCCGTTGCCGTTGGAGCCCAGGGTGCGGCCGAATTCGGATGCCGTGAACGTGGTCACCTGGTCCGCCACGCCTATCGCGGACAGCGCCTGCTGGAACGCGGCCAGCGCCTGGCCCAGTTCCTTGAGCAGCGCGGGGTGGGTGTCGTTCAGTCCGGCGTGGTTGTCATAGCCGTTCTGCGAGACGAAGAAAACCTGGCGGCGTGCGCCCAGCGCCTGGCGCGCCGCGATGATGCGGGCGACGATTTTCAGCTGCTGCGCCAGGGGGGACGAGAACTCGCCCGGCACGGCCACGTCCGCGAGGGCTGCACGCAGGCGCCCGTCGGCGTCGATGGACTGCGCGGCGATGCGCGACATCTCGCGTTCCATCAGGTGCTCGCGCGGCTGCGTGATGAGCTGGCGCAGCAAGGCCGTGCAGGCGCTGGAGCCATACATGTCGCGGCCCAGCAGGTCTATCTGCGTGGAGCCGTTGATGCCCACGCGGTATCCGGCGATCTTGCGTCCGGCCAGCAGCACGCTGCTGCCGCCCGCGGTGATGCCCGTGAAGGTGCGCTGCGCGTTGGCGTCCGCGAACAGGTCCGTCAGCCTCCCGGCCCAGCCCGACGCCGCGCCTTCCGGCGCCAGCGCCTGCCAGTACGACTGCTGGTCGTTGTGGGAAAACAGCTTGGGCGGCAGTGGCACGCGCGCGCCTATGTATTCCTGCTTGGAGGTGGGCGCAACCAGCGGACCGATGTTCAGCAGCACTGCCATGTCGCCGCTTTCATACAAGGGCTTGAGCGGAGCCAGCGATGGGGCCAGCGCAAACTGGGCGCCGCCGGAGGCGGGTTCCTTGCCGCGCAGCGCCGTGGCCTGCAGGGCGTTGCGCGGCAGGGCGATGTCGGTGCGCGCCTGGGCATAGGCCTTGTAGGCGGCCGTGTCGTAGGGAACCAGCGAGTTGTAGGGGTCGTTGCCGCCGTACAGGAACACGCAGACCAGCGCCTTGTACGAGGAGGCTGGCGCTGATTGCGCCGCAGCCGCGCCCAGGGCCGCCAGGTTCAGCGCCAGTGGCGCGGCGGCGCCCGTGGCGCCCAACGCGCAGGCGCGCAGCAGGAATTCGCGGCGGCTGGTTTGCGCGGCGTGGCGGGAATTCTTCATTTCTGCACCAGGTATTCGGGGCTGGCGGCCACCAGCATGATGGCGGCGCGCACGCGGTCGCGCGGCCGGCCCGCCGGTATCGTGGCCACGGCGCGCGCGATGCTGCCGGCGGTCTCGGCGGAATAGGCATCGCCCGCCAGCAGCAGCGCCACCCGCGCCACCAGCGCGGACGGATCCTGCGCCAGCGCGATCTCGGCGGCGTAGGGCGTCTGCAGATCCTCCCACCCCCGGTCCACATAGATGGCCAGGAAGTTCAGGTAGCCGGCAATGCTGGTCTCATCGGTGATCTGCAGTTCCGGCGCCACCAGGTTCCTGCGCGCCAGCTCGGTCACCGGCGGCACGTAGCGCGGACGGAAGAAATTGAAGACGCTGGCGGATCGCATCGGGCTCTGGGCCAGCCGGATCGTGTTGTCAGTGGTGTCCGGCATGGCCCAGGCGCCGTTGTTGGAGGTCGCCCCGAAAGCCCGCGCCCAGGCCGCGAAGCGCACGATGGGTTCGCGCACCTTGCCCCAGCCGGGCGCGGCCAGGTCGGGGTTGCGCGCCTCCGGGTCCAGCAGGACGGCGCGCACCACGGCCTTCAGGTTGCCGCGCTTGCCGCTGCCGTCGTCGTTGAAGGCGGCCGACACGCGCGCGACATAGGCGCGGCTGGGATTGCTGGTGACCAGCCGCTGGATCAGCTGCGTGCCGATGAAGGGGCCCACGTTGGGATGGGCGCAGATCACTTCCATGGCGCGCTTGAGCGACAAATGACCGTCGGTGCCTGCCGGCACCACCGCGCCCAGAAAGCGCTTCTCGGCCAGCGAGTGCAGCGCATTGTTCAAGGCCATGGGGCGGCGGTGGAATTCGACGTCGGTTTCGGGGCCGTTGATGTCCCAGCCGGTGAAGACCTTGGCCAGCCCCTGCACGTCCGCGTTGGTATACGTTTCCACGGGCGCGCCGTTGACCATTCTTTTGGCGCCGTCCGGTTCCAGCTCCAACAGTCCGATGCTGAACAATTGCATGACTTCGCGGGCATAGTTCTCGTCGGGATGGCGGCCGGTCTTGGGATCTTCCTTGCGGTTGCCGCGATAGGTCAGCATGCAGCCCATGGACAGGTTGCGCGTGACAGCCGTCAGCAGTTGCTGGTAGTTGCCCAGGGCATGCTCGGCCAGCAGGTCCATGAAACCCGCGGCGCCGAACAATGGCCAGGACGCGGTGATGGACGATACGCCCACCACGAAGATCTCCGACAGGGAAAACGCGACCCGCGTGCGGACCTGATCCGGGGCCGAGATGAACTTGCGCCACAGCGTGGATTCCAGGGGCGCGTTGATGCCGTTGCCCTTGAACTCCTCGGTGTTCTTGCGCTGCTGCAGCAGCCAGTCGAAATGGGTCTGCGACGGCGGCATGGCCAGCTGCGCGTCCAGCCAGGCCGCGTAGCCGTCGCGCACCACGGCGTCAATCTCGGCGGGCGTGGGGCCGAACGTGGCCTGCGCCAGGAAACGCGAGGCCTGGCCCGGGGTCGGTTTTGCGTGGGAAGTATCGGCGGACTGCGGCGCAGCCGCTGACGGCGTAGCGGACATGCGCGGCACCTCGTCGAATGCGAAAACCTACGGTACTGAAGCCCCGGGCAGGCTTCAATACCGTCATTCGGACGAGAGACTAGTCCTAAAGCATGAGCTTCAGACCGAACGCGTGATGCCGCCGTCGATGCGGATGTTCTGGCCGGTGATGTAGGAAGAAGCGTCGGATGCGAGGAACGCGATCAGGTCGGCGACTTCTTCGGCGGTGCCGTAGCGGCCCATCGGAATGCGCGTGCGGCGGTCTTCCTTTTCAGGCAGGCTGTCGATGAAGCCCGGCAGCACGTTGTTCATCCGTACGTTGTGTTCGGCGTACTCGTCGGCGAACACCTTGGTGAAGGCGGCCAGCCCGGCGCGGAACACGCCCGAGGTCGGGAACAGCGCTTCGGGTTCGAAGGTGGCGTAGGTCGAGATATTGACGATGGCGCCGGACTTCTGCTGCTTCATCACCGGCGCGACCAGGCGCGCGATGCGCACCACGTTCAGCAGGTAGAACTCCATGCCCAGGTGCCAGTCCTCGTCGCTGATCTCCAGCAGCGGGCCCTTGGGGCCGTGGCCGGCGCTGTTGACCACGGCATCTATCCTGCCCCATTTTTGCTGCGTGGCGTCCACCAGCCTCGCCAGGTCTTCGGGCGAGCGGTTGGATCCCGTGACGCCCAGGCCGCCCAGTTCCTGCGCCAGCGCCTCGCCCTTGCCGGAGGAGGACAGGATGGCTACGCGCCAGCCGTCAGCCGCCAGTTTGCGCGCCGCCGCCGCGCCCATGCCGCTGCCGCCGGCGGTGACGATTGCCACTTTTTCCGTGCTCATGCTCACTCCTGGTCTTGAATTATTTGGGAGCGGCCATTGTAGAAGCGGGAGCGACCCGCCACACCACATTGCCGACGTCGTCGGCCGTCAGCAGGCCGCCCTGGCGGTCTATCGCCACCCCTGCCGGCCGTCCCTGGGCTTCGCCGCTTTCGTTCAGAAAGCCCGTCAGCACGTCGCGCGCCGGCCCGTCGGGCTTGCCGTCGCGAAACGGCACGAAGATGACCTTGTAGCCGCTGCGCGGATCGCGGTTCCACGAACCATGCTGGCCCACGAACATGCCGTCCGTGTAGGGCGCGGGCAGGCGCGACCCGCCCGACCAGGCCAGCCCCAGCGAGGCGGTGTGCGGGCCCAGCGCGTAGTCGGGCACGATGGCGCGCGCTACCAGGTCCGGACGCGGCGGCTGGACCCGGCTGTCGACGTGCTGGCCGAAGTAGCTGTAGGGCCAGCCGTAAAAACCGCCATCCCGCACCGAGGTCATGTAGTCGGGCACCAGGTCGCTGCCCAGTTCGTCGCGCTCGTTGACGGCCGTCCACAGCGTTTTGCCGTCGGGCGCCCAGGCCATGCCCACGGGGTTGCGCAGGCCGGTCGCGTACAGGCGTTTGTTGCCGCTGGCCACGTCGATTTCCCAGATGGCGGCGCGGCCCTCTTCGATGTCCATGCCGTTTTCGCCGACATTGCTGTTGGAGCCGACAGAGGCGTACAGCTTGCTGCCGTCGGGGCTGGCCAGCAGGTTCTTGGTCCAGTGGTGGTTCAGGCCCGCAGGCAGGTCGGTGACCTTCACGCCGGGGGCGGTGATCCGCTCCTGGCCGGTTTCGTAGGGAAAGCGCAGCACGGCGTCGGCGTTGGCGACGTATAACTGATTGCCGATCAAGGCCATGCCGAAGGGCGAGTTCAGGCCGTCGAGCAATACGCTGCGCGTTTCGGCGATGCCGTCGTGGTCGGCATCGCGCAGCAGGGTGATGCGGTTTGCGCTGGGGGTCCTGGCGCCGGCGCGTTTCATCACCAGGCCGGCGACCCAGGCCTTGAAGCCGCCGGAAGCCGACTCGGGCTTGGGCGGCGCGTTGGTCTCGGCTACCAGCACGTCGCCGTTGGGCAGCACGTACAGCCAGCGCGGATGATCCAGGCCGCTGGCGTACGCCGTTACCGACAGCCCGTTGGCTGCGACGGGCTGTGCGCCCGCGGGCCAGCCCACGGCCTTGGCCGTCTTCACGGTGGGTATGGTGGTGGGATTGGGGGCGGGCAGTTGAGGCGACGGGCCCATGCCGGCTTCGACCGGCAAGGTGGCCATTTCGCCGCAGGCGTTGAGAGTGGCGGCGGCCATCACGGCGGCCAGCAGAATGCGGGGGGTGGGCATGACGCATGCTCCGGGGGCGGTGAGGTCCATCATACGCTTGGACCTCCGTAGCCCCGGCGCGCTCAACGCATCTGGAACGCCTCCTGATGCCAGCGCACGGGCTTGGCGCCCAGCTTGCGCAGGCCGCGCCTGAGGGCGTCGGCCAGGCCGGCAGGGCCGCAGAACCAGACGTCGGCGACGCGGCCCGCGGCCACCTCGCCCTGCGCCAGTGCTCCAGCCGTCAGCGTATCGCCATCGTGCGCGCTATGGATGGCGAGCGTCACGCCGTCCAGCGCGGCGCAGCGTTCCTTGAGCAGCGGCACGAAAGGATCTGCCGAGGCATCGCGCACGCAATAGTGCAGCCACACGCGCGGCGTTGGCGCTTGTCCTTCCTGCAGGGCTTCCAGCCATGCGAGGAAAGGGGTGACGCCTATGCCGCCCGCCACCCAGACCTGCGATGTTGCGGCAGCGTCCGGCTCCAGTTGAAAGCGCCCATAGGGGCCTTCGACGGCGACCGGTTGGCCGATGCGCAGCGTGCGCGCCAGGCCGCGGGTGTAGTCGCCCAGCGCCTTGATCTGGAACGTGACGCGAGGTTCGCCCGCCACGGGGGCGCTGGCGATGGTGTAGGGATGGGCGCCTTCCTTGCGGTCGAACGTGACGAAGGCGAACTGTCCCGCCTGATGCTCCCGCCAATTGGCGTCGAGTTCGCAGCTGACCTCCAGGATATCGCCTGGCTGGTGCGCCAGCGACACGATCCTGCCTTGCGCGCGGCGGCCGCTGCCCACGCGTCCCAGCAGCGCCACCAGGGCGGCATAAGAACCGGCGGCCAGCAGCGGAATCAGCAGCAGGCCGACCGGACCGCTCCAGTAGCGCGCGGGAGCCAGCGCTGCCGTGTGGAACACCAGCGCCAGGAACAGCACAGGCATCGCGCGGTGCAGGAGACGCCAGCCCCGGTAGGGAAAGCGCCGCCACAAGGTGATTGCGAGCATCGCCAGCAGCAGGTAGATCGACCACTCGCCCAGGTCCTTGGCCAGGCCGCGCGAGCTTTCGAACAGCGTCAGCACGACGTCGCGGGCGGGGCGGTTGCCCGCGTCCGCCAGGCTCTTCAAGGGGCCGCTGGCCAGCTTCAGCAACCAATGCGCGGCGCCGGCTGATACTGCGAGGATTCCGGCCCATTTGTGCAACCGGTATATCTTGTCCATGCCGCCCAGCGGGCGTTCCAGCCACGCGGGCCGCAGCGCCAGCAGCATGATCAATGCCATCAGTCCGATGGACCAGACGCCGGTGAGGTAGAGGCCTTGCTGGCGCGCCACCCAGTACCAGGCGCCGGTGGCCGGCGGCTGCAGGATGAACGCGTCCAGGCCCCAGGCCAGGGTCAGGACTAGCAAAAAGCCGCCTATGGCGGCGCCGGTTCCTATCGGTTTCATGATGGTGTCCATGTCGGGACGCTCGGCCCGCCGGATGCGGGCGGAGCGGGGTAGGCGCGTAGGCGCCGGCGCTTCAGTCCTTGATGCGGCTGCGCAGGACGGCGCCGCTCTGGGCGTCGACCCGCAGCTTCACGCGCTGGCCTTGCGCGTTGTCGGCCTTGACGTCGTAGCGGCCGTGCTCGAGCTCGATCTCGGTGATGTTGCGATAGCCCGCGGCGGTCAGCGTGTCGTAGATCTGGCGCACGGTCAGCGTCGCGTTGGCGGGGGCCGTGGCGGCGGGCTGGGCCGGCGCCGGGGCGGTCGTCTGGGCGTGCACGGCGGCGGCGCCGGTCAGGGTTGCGGCGCCAAGCGCCAGGGCGGCCAGGGTGTTGCGGATTGCGGTCATGGAATGGCTCCTAGGTTGTTGCGGGTTGCCGGAATGGCGACCATGACCGCATTATTCGGGTGTGCGGATGAACCAATTCTGAAGCTGCCGTTCACGTGCCGTTCATTTTTCCGGCGCTATAACTGGGCGGACAATCGCCTCTTATGGCGGACCCCGAATGCGAAAGAAACCATGACCCGAGGAACCCGTACCCGAATCTGGCTGTCCTGCGGCGCGCTGATGCTGGCGCTGGCCGCGGGCCCCAACGCGGGCCTGGCCGATGAAAGCGACCACGAACAAGCGCGCCAGGCCTTGCAGGCCGGCAAGGTACTGCCCCTGCGTTCGGTGCTGGACATCGTCGAACGCGACTATCCTGGGCAGGTGGTCAAGGTCGAGTTCGAAGAGGACGACGGCGAGTTCATCTACGAGATCCGGCTGCTGCAGAGCGGCGGCCGGCTGGTCAAGCTGAAGATCGACGCGCGCGACGGCAAGGTGCTGGGCGTGAAGGGGCGCGACATCCAATTCCGGGACAAGCACTGATGCGCATACTCGTGGTTGAAGACGAGCCGACCCTGGCCACGCAGTTGGCCGATGCCTTGCGCCAAGCGGGCTATACCGTCGACACCGCCGCGGACGGCGGAACGGCCCAGTACATGGGCGCGGTCGAGACCTACGACGTGGTGGTGCTGGACCTGGGCCTGCCGGTCATGGACGGCCTCACCGTGCTCAAGCAGTGGCGCGCGGGCGGCCAGGGCATGCCGGTGCTGATCCTCACGGCGCGCGACAACTGGCACGAGAAGGTCGCCGGCATCGATGCCGGCGCCGACGATTACCTGACCAAGCCCTTCCACATGGAAGAGCTGCTGGCGCGGGTGCGGGCGCTCTTGCGCCGCTCCAGCAACCACGCCAGCGCGCAATGGCGCTGCGGTCCGCTGATGCTGGACACGCGGCAGGCCAAGGTCACGGTGGACGGCCAGGCGCTGTCCCTGACCAGCCATGAATTCAAGGTGCTGGCCGTGCTGATGCAACGCGCGGGCGAAGTGATTTCGCGCAGCGAGCTGACCGAGCACGTCTACGCCCAGGACAATGACCGTGACTCCAACACCATCGATGTGTTCATCGCGCGGCTGCGCAAGAAACTGCCGCCCGATACCATCGAAACCGTGCGCGGCCTGGGTTACCGCCTGGCCTGCGCCGCATGATGCCGAAGCGCGCGCGCGCGCCCGGCTCGCTGCGCTGGCGCCTGCTGGCCGGCACGCTGGCCTGGATCCTGGTCACGGTGGTGCTGGCCGGCTGGGGCTTGGGCAGCCTGTTCCGCCAGCACATCACCGAGCAGCTGCGCGCCGAGCTGACCCTGCACCTGAACCAGCTGACGGCCGCGGTGAACACGGCTCCGGACGGTCGCCTGGTGGTCTCGCCGCCCCTGAGCGATCCACGCCTGGAGCAACCGCTATCAGGCCTGTATTGGCAAATCGACCGGCTCGACGAACAGGGCCGTCCGGCGGCCGTGGGCGCGGCGCGCTCGCGTTCGCTCTGGGATCAGGTGCTGGAGTTGCCCGCCGCGGACAGCGCCGACGGGGTGTATGAAATCGCGGGGCCGGAAAAGCACAGGCTGACCGCCTTGACGCGCACGCTGGAACCGGCCGAGACCGAGGCAGCGCCGTTGCGCCTGATCGTGGCGGCCGACAGCCAGGTGCTGGCGGAGCCGATCGAGCGCTTCAATCACATGCTGTTGATTTCGCTGGGCGCGCTGGCGGCAGGCTTGACGCTGGCGGCCGTGGTCCAGGTCCTGGTCGGGTTGCGGCCGCTGGCCAGGCTCAGGCGGCAGCTCGCCGGGCAGCACGGGGGCGCCAGCGTGCGCATCGAAGGCCGCTTTCCCAGCGAAATCCAGCCGCTCGTCGACGACTTCAATCGCGTCCTGGACGTCAATGCCGACATGGTGCAGCGCGCGCGCACGCAGGCCGGCAATCTGGCGCATGCGGTGAAGACGCCGCTGACGATTCTGGGCAATGCCGCGGCGCGCGAGGAAGGGCCGCTGGCGGCGCTGGTACAGGAGCAGGTCGGCATGGCGCGCCGCCAGATCGACTATCACCTGGCGCGCGCCCGCGCCGCCGCCGCGTCTGGCGCGGCCGACAGCCGCACACCGCTGCGCAAACCCATCGAGGGGCTGCTGCGCGTCATGCAGCGCTTGTATGCGCAGCGCGGACTGCTGCTGGAAATGCCGGAATTTGCCGAGGGCCTGGTATTCCGCGGTGAAGAACAGGATCTGCAGGAGATGGTTGGCAACCTGCTGGACAACGCCTGCAAATGGGCCGAGCGCCAGGTGCAGGTCAGCGCAAGCGCCGCCGGCCAGGGCCAGTTGCTCATCCAGATCGACGATGACGGCCCGGGCATAGCCGACGAGGAACGCGAGCGCATCTTCCTGCGCGGCGTGCGCATGGACGAGCAGCGTCCCGGATCGGGCCTGGGCCTGGACATCGTGCGCGACCTGGCCAGCACCTATGGCGGCCAGGCGCAAGCCGAGCGTTCGCCGCTGGGCGGCTTGAGGGTGTCGTTGTGGCTGCCGGCCGCCTGAGGCCGGCGCCCGGGGGTCACTTGACCAGCGTCACCGGCGCTTCGGCCAGTTGCAGCACCTGATTGGCGACCGAGCCGATCAGGATGTTCGTCAGCGAGCCGTTGCCGCGCGTGCCCATGACGATGCGGGCGCAGCCGTGGTCCTGGGCGTAGCCGGCGATTTCCGTGGCCGCGTGGCCAAACGCCACGTGGCTGGTGTAGTCGGCGCCGGTCACGTCCAGCAGTTTGCGCGCCTCGTCCGCGGCCTCCTGGCCTTCGCGCAGGTAGAACTCGTCGATCATGTCCTGCGTGATCAGGCGTGACAGGCCCGCGCGGCCTTGCACGGGCGTCTGGACGTTGAGCAGATGGATGCGGGCGGCGCCGGCGCCTTGGGCGAGCTGGCGGGCGTACAGGACGGCGCGGTTGGCGTTGTCGGAGCCGTCGACAGGGACCAGGATGTTCAGCATGGATGCTCCTTGACGGTTACTTGACCAGGGTGACGGGCAACTCCGTCAGATGCAGGACGCGGGTCGCGACCGAACCCAGGAACCAGGACGACACCGAGCCCAACCCGCGCGAGCCCATGTAGATTTCGTCCGCGCCGGATTCGCCGGCTACGCGCACGATGGTCTCGGCGGCGGCGCCTATTTCGATGTGGGTCTGGAAGGGCACGCCGGCCTGGGTCAGCAGTTCGCTGGCTGCCTGCAGCGCGTTGCGGCCTTCTTCCTCGTGATAGGCGTCGATCTCGGCTTGCGACAGGCCGCGGCCGATCTTGCCGGCTTTCAGCGGGATCTGGACCGTGAGGAGCTCCACGCGTTCGATGGGGTCGTAGCTGCGGGCGTCGAGCAGGGCTTGGACCGCATGGACGGCGGGCTGCGAGCCGTCCACGGGGATCAGGATGCGTTTCATGAGCGTCTCCTTGTGCGCGCCGCGGGCGGCGTTGTAGTCCACTGTATCCGAATTATTCGCCGAATCGGACAGGCGCGTCATGCGCAGGATCAAACCGGGCGCAATCAGCGCGCGCCGCCGGGCGGCGGACTCGGCGCGGGATCAGCGCCAGCGCGGCTCCAGGACGTGCGCGGCCGGGGCCTGCCCGAGCAGCCGTGCGGCGAGAGTGCTCAATGCCTCGGCCGAGCCGCTGGTCTCCAGGCGCAATCCGCCCGGACCGTCGGCGCGCAACAGGCCGCGTTCCTGCAACTGGTGGCGCAGCCGGCGCGCCACGGGCGCGCCCGTCTCCAGCAGCGGCACGTCGGCGCCAGCGGCCGCCTGGATCGCGTCGCGCAGGAAGGGAAAGTGGGTGCAGCCCAGCACCAGCACGTCGGCGCCGGCCTCGCGTAGCTCAGCCACGGGAGCGCGCACCGCGGCTTCGGCCTCGGGGCCGCTGAGCACGCCATGCTCCACCAGCCGTACCCACTCGGGGCAGGGCCTGAACAGGATGCGGACTTCGGGCGCCTCGCGCCGGACCAGCGCGGCGAATTTGGGGCTGGCCAGAGTGCCGGTGGTGGCGAATACGCCGACCACGCCGCTCGTGGTCAGGTGCGCGGCGGGCTTGATGGCCGGCTCCACGCCGATGATGATCAGTTGCGGATGGCGCAGGCGCAGCTGGGCGATGGCGGCCGCGGTGGCGGTATTGCAGGCCACCACCATGGCCTTGGCCTGGCGCGACACGAAGTAATCGGCAATCGTGCTGGCGCGCTGCTCGACGTAGTCCTGCGTTTTTTCGCCATAGGGCACGTGGGCGGAGTCGGCCACGTACAGCAGGGATTCGTGGGGCAGGGCGTCGCGGATGGCGCGCAGCACGCTCAGCCCGCCGACGCCGGAGTCGTAGATGCCTATGGGTGAATCTGGGAACATGGCTGCAATGCGGAGTGCGGGGTGCCGGGCAGTGTAGCGCTGCGCGCTCAGGCCGGCGATTCCTCGCGCTGCCGCCGCGCCTCGCCGATCAGCTTGCGGGCCGCGCCGGAGAGCGCTTCGTCGCGCCAGATCAGGTTCAGCGGCGCGCGCAGTTCCGCGGGCTGGGCCAGGTTGACGTAGACCACGCCTTCGATGTTCACGCGGCGCAGCGACGCCGGCACCAGCGACACGCCCAGGCCGGCTGCCACCAGGCTCAGGGTGGACAGCATGCGCGGCGCTTCCTGGGCCACGCGCGGGCTGAAACCGGCGGCGCCGCAGGCCGCAATGATGGCGTCGTACAGGCCTGGCCCGCTGTGGCGGCGGTAGAGGATCAGCGATTCGTCGGCCAGTTCCGACAGCGCGATGCGCTTGCGCGGCCGGCCCTTGACGGTTGGGTGGTCGGCGGGAAACGCGGCCAGCATGGGCTCTTCCAGCACGGTTTCCACCACCACGCCCGGGCCCAGGCCATAGGGACCGCGGATGAATGCCACGTCCACGCGGCCCGCGCCCACGGCCTCCATGAGTTCGCCGGTGCTGCTTTCCTCCAGCACCAGCCGCACATTGGGCGCCGTTTCGCGGAAGCGGCGGATGACGGACGGCACGAAGGGATGGAACGCCGCGGACCCGGTGAAGCCCACGGTCAGGCGCCCGGCTTCGCCCTGCGACACGCGCCGCACGCCTTCCACGGCCTGGTCCACCAGGGCCACGATATTGCGCGCGTCGTCCAGCAGCGCGCGGCCGCTTTCGGTCAGCTCCATGCCGCGCGGCAGGCGGTGGAACAGCGTCACGCCCAGTTCCTGCTCCAGCACGCGGATCTGCTGGCTGAGCGGCGGCTGGCGTATGCCCAGCCGCGCCGCGGCCTTGGTCAGATGGGATTCCTCGGCCACGGCCAGGAAGTAGCGCAACAGCCTCAAGTCTACAGATGCCATATTCAACCGATATGAATATATAGATAGTCATATATTAGACATTATCCAAGGCGAAGAGTAGGCTGCAATCTCGTTGTCCTTCCCTGGTTCCACTCCGCGCCGCTTCGGCGGCGCCGGCATGAAAATGATGAACGCAGCACCTTCCACCTCCGAGGCCGATCTGCGGCCTCCGCCCACGTGCGGGCAATTGTTCTATGGCTTCCTGATGCTCGGCCTGACGGCCTTCGGCGGCGCCTTGCCGCTGGCGCGCCGCATGGTCGTCGAAAAGCACCGCTGGCTCAGCGGCGCCGAGTTCACCGATCTGCTGGGCCTGTGCCAGTTCCTGCCCGGCGGCAACATCATCAACCTGTCGGTGGCGCTGGGCATGAAGTTCCGCGGGCCGCGCGGCGCGTTCGCGGCGCTGATGGGCCTGATCCTGGCGCCGTCCGCCATCGTGGTGCTGCTGGGCATGGTGTACGACCGCTTCCAGAACGATCCGCACATCCAGCACCTGTTTGCCGGTCTGGCGGCCGCGGCCGCGGGCCTGTTGATTTCCATGGCGGTGAAGATCGGGGTGCCGGTGGTGAAGCGCCGCGACTGGCTGGCCGGCGTGGTGGCCACGGCCTGCTTCATTGCCATCGCCGTGCTGCGCATTCCGCTGCTGCCCACCATGGCGGTGCTGACGCCGCTGAGCATCCTGATGGTCTGGAGGCAACGTCGATGATCCACACACTGATCGCCCTGGCCCTGATCTTTTCCGAACTGTCCGTGCTGGCGTTCGGCGGCGGCAACACCATCCTGCCCGAGATGCAGCGGCAGGTGGTGGACGTGCATGGCTGGATGACGGCGGCGGACTTTTCCGCGCTGTTCGCCCTGGGGCAGGCCGCCCCGGGTCCCAATTTGATGGTGGTCACGCTGGTGGGCTGGCATGTGGCGGGCGGCCTGGGCATGCTCGTCACCACCATCGCCAAGTTCGGCCCGTCGTCCATCATCACTGTGATCGCGCTGGGCCTGTGGGAACGCTTCAAGGACCGGCCCTGGCGCGGCGTCATCCAGGCGGGCATCTTCCCGATGACGGTGGGATTGGTGGCGGCCAGCGCGGCGCTCATCACCGAAGCCTCGGTGCATACCTGGCTGTTGGGCGCCATTACCGCTGTGGTGGCGCTGCTGGGCAGCTTCACCCGCATCCATCCGTTGTGGCTGCTGTTTGGCGGCGCGCTGGTCGGTTTGCTCGGCATCGGTTAGCGTTAGGGCTGCTCACACCAAAAGGAGCAGCCGCATGCCGCCGCTCAAGGATTTCGAGCCCGAGGACGACTCCGCCGCTGGCGCCGCCCTGCCGTTTTTCCATGCGCATCGTCGCCTGGTCGGATGCGCTGGTTTGCTGCTGGTGACGGCGGGCGGCCTGTATGCCCTGGGCGTGCCCTGGGTGCTGGCGCTGCTGCTGGGATTCGATGCGGGGGCGCTTGTGTTCCTGCTGATGACGGCGCGGGTGTTCGGCCGCACCAGCGCGGCGGCCATGCGCCAGCATGCGCAGCAGCAGGACGTGGGGCGCACCGGCGTGCTGTGGAGCAGCGTGGCGCTGTCCTGCATGGTGATGATGGCATTGTGGGTCGAACTGCGGGGGGAAGGCGGCGCGGGCGACGTGCTTGCCATGTTGGCCGCCGCCGTCACCATCATCCTGTCATGGCTCTACATGAACATGATCTTCGCGCTGCACTACGCGCATGGCTATTACGGCCACCGCAACGCCATGCACAAAGGGCTGGATTTCCCGGGTACCGATGAACCCGACTACTGGGACTTCGCCTATTTCGCGCTGGTGCTGGGCATGACGTTCCAGGTGTCGGACGTGCAGATCGTGAACCGGCGAGTGCGCCGCACAGCCCTGACGCACAGCGTCATCGCCTTTTTCTTCAACGTCTTCATCATCGCCATCAGCGTGAACGTCGCGGCGGGGCGGGCTTGAAGCCGCGCCCCGGGGGCTTGCACCAGGCCGGGCCGCGTCAGGCTGCGCCCAGGCGCCACAAGGACGTGACTTCCTTCGAACGGGCGGCATGCAGCGGGTCGCTCGCGTCCTGCGCGCGGCCGTGCGTGGGACGGGTGTCGATGCGCTCGATCACGCGCAGGCCGGCCTGGCTGATCATGTCCAGCAGCGCTTCGCGGCTGCGCAGGCCCAGGTGTTCGGCCAGGTCCGACAGGATCAGCCAGCCCTCGCCATTGGGCGTCAGATGCGCCGCCAGCCCATTCAGGAAGCCGCGCAGCATGCGGCTGTCAGGGTCGTAGACCGCATGCTCGACGGGCGAGCTGGGGCGGGCGGGCAGCCACGGCGGGTTGCACACGATCAGGGAGACCCGGCCTTCGGGGAACAGGTCCGTTTCTTCGACGTCCACCTGCTTGGACAGGCCCAGCCGCTCCAGGTTTTCGCGGGCGCAGGCCAGGGCGCGCGGATCGGTGTCGGTCGCGATGACACGCTTGCCGCCGCGGCGCGCAATCACGGCGGCCAGCACGCCCGTGCCGGTGCCGATGTCGAAGGCCACGCTGCCACGCGGCATCGGGGTGCGCGCCACCAGGTCGACGTACTCGCCGCGCAGCGGCGAGAACACGCCGTAGTGCGGATGGATGCGGGCATTCAGGGCGGGAATTTCCACGCCCTTCTTGCGCCATTCGAAGGCGCCGATCAGGCCCAGCAGCTCGCGCAGCGACGCGACGTAGGGCTCCTCGGCGGGGCCATGGGCCTCTTCGCAGGCGAGCCGGGCGTCGGGTGCGCGGCGCAGCGGAATGCCGTGGCCGGCGTCGAACGGAATCAGCAGCATGCCCAGGATGCGGGCGCGCTGGGACTGGATCTGGCGGTGCTGGTTGAAGGCGTCCAGCAGGCTGTCCACGGGCTTGCGGGGCCGCTTGTCGACCCGCCGCGTGATGGCCTGCAGCAGTTGCCGCGCGTTCTGGAAGTCGCCGCGCCACAGCAGGCCGACACCTTCGCAGGCCTGGCGGTAGGCCATGTCGGCGGTCATGGTGTCGTCCGCCACCACTACGCGCTTGGGCGGCGCGGCGCCGGATTCGGAGCGCCAGCGGGCGGCGTGCGGGGTCTGGTTTTCTTCCCAGCGGATTTCAGGGACGGTCAACGTGTCGCTCCAGCAAGGCGGGGCGCGCGGGGCAGGGTGGTCATGGATAAAGCAAAAAAGAAGGGGCGCGGGCTGCCAATGTAGCAGCTTCGCGCCCCGTCGCGGCGTCCGCTTGGGCTCAGTGGAACAGCACCACCGCCTTCTGCAGCGTGATCCAGATGCCCCAGGCCAGGGGGATGCCGACGCAAGCCCAGGCAAACACCACCAGCGCCGCCGGCGTGCGGAACGCGGATGTTCCGACCCCGTGCGTTTCCGTGGCGACGGCGCGTTCGTGGGCCAGCGCCTTCTCGCGCGCCAGTTCCTCGTCATTCATGAAGTACTTGGGGTTCACGGGCCGGATCGCCAGGTTGCACAGAAAGCCCAGCACCAGCATCCCGGCCAGGATGTACATGGTGATGTCGTACACCTGGGCGCGCGGCACGCCGATGGACAGCTGGTATTCGCGGATGTAGTTCACCAGCACCGGTCCGAAGATGCCCGCCGCCGACCAGGCCGTCAGCAGCCGTCCATGGATGGCGCCGACCATCTGCGTGCCGAACAGGTCGGCCAGGTACGCCGGCACGGTGGAGAAGCCGCCGCCGTACATGGACAGGATGATGCAGAAGGCGGCCACGAACAGGGCCAGCGCGCCGATGTGCGCGGTCCAGGGGATGGCCGAATACAGCGCGAAGCCCAGCACGAAGAAGATGAAGTAGGTGGTCTTGCGGCCCAGCTTGTCGGACAGGCTGGCCCAGAAGAAGCGGCCGCCGATGTTGAACAGGCTGAGCAGGCCGGTGAAGCCGGCGGCGATGGCGGCGATGGCCGCCAACTGGCTCTTGTCCAGTTGCGAGTAGCCCAGTTCAGGCTGGTTGATCAGGCCGCCGCCGAACACTTCCTGCAGCAGCGGCGAGGCCATGCCCAGGATGCCGATGCCGGCCGTGACGTTCAGGCACAGCGCCCACCACACCAGCCAGAACTGCGGCACGCCCCAGACGCGCTGCACATGGACATGGCCCTTCGTGATCATGGCGTTGCCGGCATGCTTGGCCGGGGCGGTCCAGCCCTCGGGCTTCCAGCCGGTCGGCGGCACGCGGTAGCCCAGCGCACCCGACATCATGAAGACGAAGTACACCGCGGCCATGGTCAGGAAGGTCTGCCAGACGCCCGGCGATTCAGGCGTGGCGAAGTGGCGCATCAGCAGGTCGGCCAGCGGCGCGCCTATCATGGCGCCGCCGCCAAAGCCCATGATGGCCATGCCAGTGGCCATGCCGCGGCGGTCGGGGAACCACTTGATCAGCGTGCTCACGGGCGAGATGTAGCCCAGTCCCAGGCCGATGCCGCCGATGACGCCCGAGCCCAGCCACAGCATCCACATCTGGTGCAGGTACACGCCGATGGCCGAAATGACCAGGCCGCCACACCAGCACAGGGCCGACACCACGCCCGCCTTGCGCGGGCCCGCGCGTTCCAGCCAGCCGCCCCACAGCGCGGCCGAGCAGCCCAGCAGCACGAAGAACAGGGTGTACATCCACCCCATGGTCGAGATCTTCCAGTCGCAGTTGGTGGCGAACAGCTCGGCTGCGAGGCTCATGTCCGCGGGGCAGGCCAGCGGCTTGGCGCCGCCCACGACCTTGGACAACGGCAGCCAGAACACCGAGAAACCGTAGGCCATGCCGATGCACAGGTGGATGGCCAAGGCGGCCGGGGGAACCAGCCAGCGCGAGAAGCCCGGTCCGGCGATGGTGCGTTCCTTATCGAAAAAACCCGGCTTCGAACCGGGCAGGTCCAGCGTGGCAGTGCTTTGCATGTTGTCTCCTCTTTGGGGGCCGCTCGTTGGCGCGCGTGGTCCGGCATCCGGCCGGTCCCGCCGCCTTTTCTTGTGATTGTTCCTGCCGTCTTGCCTGCCGCCGACGCGTTACGCCACGCGGGCCAGCGGTGTGAGGCGCTGGCGGTTCTGGGTGACCGCTTCCAGCACCAGCGGGTGCAGTCGTTCCCCGCCGGCGTCGCCGTCGGGGTTCTGTTCGAGAAAGTTCAGGAGCTCATTGCGCATGCGCGGCTCCCAGAACTTGTGGATATGGTTGGCCACGCCCTCCAGGGCCTCGGGCCGGTCGGGCATGGCTTCGAAGAATTGGCCGATGCGGTTGGCCATGCGGATCAGGTTGCCGATTTCCATGCTTGCGTGAAGTCCGGTTCAGGAGATGATGCGTTGGGGGTGTGAGTACAGTGTGGCGTCGTCGCCGCGTAGAAAACCCAGCAGGCTGACGTTGGCTTCATCGGCCAGGCGGATGGCGAGCGCGGTGGGTGCGGAGACGGATGCCAGCACCCCGACGCCGGCGGCGGCGGTCTTCTGCACCATTTCGAAGCTGGCGCGGCTGGACACCACCACGATGCCGTCGCCAGCATGCATGGCCTGGCGTGCCAGTGCACCTATCAGTTTGTCCAGCGCGTTGTGGCGGCCCACGTCCTCGCGCACCAGCGCGACGGCGCCATCGGCGCCCGCCCAGCCGGCGGCGTGGGTGGCGCCCGTGATGTCGTGCAGCGCCTGGCGCGCCCGCATGTCGCGCATGGCGGCCAGCACGGCCTGGATGCGCACGGGCGAGCCGTTGGTGACGGGCGCGACAGGCCGCAGCACTTCGGGCAACGTTTCCACGCCGCACAGGCCGCAGCCGGTGCGCCCGGCCATGGCGCGGCGGCGGGACTTCAGCCGCACTTCACAGGCAGTGGAAATTTCCAGCTGGACCACGATGCCGTCGCATTGCGGCAGCAGGTCGATGCCGCGCACGTCGCTGATGCCGTCGACGATGCCTTCGGACAGCGCGAAGCCGACCGCGAAGTCTTCCAGGTCGGCCGGCGTGGCCAGCATGGTGGCGTGACTGATGCCGTTGAACTCCAGCGCCACCGGGGTTTCCTCGGCCACGGAGTCGGTTTCGACCTCGGGGACCAGGACACCGCCCCGCACGCGGGTGACCTGTACCTGCGTGCAATCGGGGCGGGAAGGCGGTGGCGTGGGCATGTCGGCGTCCTGGCGTTTCGGGCTGGCGGTTATTTCCCGGTCAGCGCCGCCTCGCTTTCTCGCGAACGCTCGCGCAGCAGCTTTTGCTGGATGTCCGCAAAGCGCGACCACTGGCGTTGCCACTCCGAAGGCTGCGACACGCGCGTGACCTGCACGGCCGTCACTTTGTATTCGGGGCAGTTGGTGGCCCAGTCGGAGCTGTCGGTGGTGACGACGTTGGCGCCGGACTCGGGAAAATGGAAGGTGGTGTATACCACGCCCGGCTGCACCCTGTCGGTCAGCGTGGCCCGCAACACGGTCTCGCCCGCGCGGCTCTGGATGCCGACCCAGTCGCCGTCCTTCACGCCGCGGTCCTCGGCGTCCTGCGGATGCAGTTCCAGCACGTCCTCGCCATGCCACATGACGTTGGGGGTGCGCCGGGTCTGCGCGCCCACGTTGTACTGCGACAGGATGCGGCCCGTGGTCAGCAGAAGCGGGAAGCGGCGCGTGCTGCGCTCGTCCGTGGGCACGTACTTGGTGATCATGAACTTGCCCTTGCCGCGCACGAACTCGTCGATGTGCATGATGGGCGTGCCATCGGGCGCTTCTTCGTTGCAGGGCCATTGCAGGCTGCCCTGCTTGTCCAGCTTTTCGTAGCTGACGCCGGTGAAAGTGGGCGTCAGGCGCGCGATCTCGTCCATGATCTCGCTGGGATGCTTGTAGTTCATGGGGTAGCCCAGCGCGTTGGACAGCGCCACCGTCACTTCCCAGTCGGACTTGCCGTTCTTGGGTTCCATGACCTTGCGCACGCGCGAGATGCGGCGCTCGGCGTTGGTGAAGGTGCCGTCCTTTTCGAGGAACGAGGAGCCGGGCAGGAACACGTGGGCGTACTTGGCCGTTTCGTTCAGGAACAGGTCCTGCACCACGATGCATTCCATGGCAGCGAGGGACGCCGCCACGTGCTGCGTGTTGGGGTCCGACTGCACGATGTCTTCGCCCTGGCAATACAGGCCCTTGAACGAACCGCCCAGCGCAGCCTCGAACATGTTGGGGATGCGCAGGCCGGGTTCCGGCTGCAGGGTCACGCCCCAGTCCTGTTCGAACTGCGCGCGCACCGTGTTGTCGGAGATGTGGCGGTAGCCCGGCAGCTCATGCGGGAACGAGCCCATGTCGCACGAACCCTGCACGTTGTTCTGCCCGCGCAGCGGATTCACGCCCACGCCTTCGCGGCCGATGTTGCCGGTGGCCATGGCCAGGTTGGCGATGGCCATGACGGTGGTGGAGCCCTGGCTGTGTTCGGTTACGCCCAGGCCGTAGTAGATCGAGCCGTTGCCGCCGGTGGCGTACAGGCGCGCCGCGCCGCGCACCGCCTGCGCCGGCACGCCGGTGATCTCTTCCATGGCTTCCGGCGAGTTCTCAGGCAGCGAGACGAAGTCGCGCCATTCCTTGAAGGCCTTGGCTTCGCAGCGTTCAGCCACGAAGTCCTCGGCGATCAGGTTTTCGGTGGCGATCACGTGGGCCAACGAGGACAGCAGGGCGGTGTTGGTGCCGGGGCGCACCTGCAGGTGGAAGTCGGCCTTGATGTGCGGCGAACTGACCAGTTCGATGCGGCGCGGATCGATCACGATCAGGCGCGCGCCCTGGCGCAGGCGGCGCTTCAAGCGCGAGGCGAACACCGGATGGCCGCTGCTGGGGTTGGCGCCCATCACGATGACCACGTCGGTGTGCATGACGGAATCGAAGGTCTGGGTGCCGGCGGATTCGCCCAGCGTCTGCTTCAGGCCGTAGCCCGTGGGCGAGTGGCAGACCCGCGCGCAGGTGTCGACGTTGTTGGTGCCGAAGGCGGCGCGTACCAGCTTTTGCACCAGCCAGGTTTCTTCGTTGGTGCAGCGCGAGGAGGTGATGCCGCCGACCGCATCGCGGCCGTACTGACCCTGGATGCGGCGGAATTCGGAGGCCGCATAGTTGATCGCCTCGTCCCAGGACACTTCCTTCCAGGAGTCGGTGATGTGCTTGCGGATCATGGGCTTGAGCACGCGTTCCTTGTGCGTGGCATAGCCCCAGGCGAAGCGGCCCTTGACGCAGGAATGGCCGCGGTTGGCCTGGCCGTCCTTCCAGGGCACCATGCGCACCACTTCCTGGCCCTTCATCTCGGCCTTGAAGCCGCAGCCCACGCCGCAATAGGCGCAGGTGGTCACGACCGAGTGCTCGGCCTGGCCCATCATGATGACGGTCTTTTCCTGCAGCGTGGAGGTCGGACAGGCTTGCACGCAGGCGCCGCAGGACACGCATTCACTGTCCAGGAAGGGCTGGTCCTGCCCCGGCGACACGCGCGACTCGAAGCCCTTGCCGGAGATCGTCAGGGCGAAGGTGCCCTGGGTTTCCTCGCAGGCGCGCACGCAGCGGTTGCAGACGATGCACTTGGACGCGTCATAGGTGAAGTACGGATTGGACTCGTCCTTTTCGCTCTTCAGATGGTTGGCGCCGTCGTAGCCGTAGCGCACGTTGCGCAGGCCCACCACGCCGGCCATGTCCTGCAGCTCGCAGTCGCCGTTGGCCGGGCAGGTCAGGCAGTCCAGCGGATGGTCGGAGATGTACAGCTCCATCACGCCGCGGCGCAGGTCGTGCAGCTTGGGGGTTTCGGTGTAGACCACCATGCCGTTCTCGGCGGGGGTGGTGCACGAGGCCGGATAGCCGCGGCGGCCTTCGATCTGCACCAGGCACAGCCGGCACGAGCCGAAGGGCTCCAGGCTGTCGGTCGCGCACAGCTTGGGAATGTTGATGCCGGCCTCGGCGGCCGCGCGCATCAGCGAGGTGCCTTCGGGCACCGTGATTTCCTGGCCGTCTATGGTCAGGGTGACGGTTACGGCGGACTCGCGCGCCGGCGTGCCCAGGTCGCGATCGCGCTTGATGACGGTTTCTAGCATGTCGGTCTCGGGTTCAGGCCGCGTGCGCGGCAGACTGGGAGGACTCGATGCCGAAGTCCTGCGGGAAGTGGTTCAGCGCCGACAGCACAGGGTAGGGCGCCATGCCCCCCAGGGCGCACAGCGAGCCGCCCAGCATCGTGTCGCACAGGTCGCGCAGCAGATGCACCTGCTGCTCGCGGCCGGGGCCGCCCGCGACGATCTTGTCTATGGTTTCCACGCCGCGGGTGGAGCCGATGCGGCAGGGCGTGCATTTGCCGCAGGATTCGATGGCGCAGAACTCCATCGCATAGCGCGCCATGCGCGCCATGTCGACGGTGTCGTCGAAGGCCACCAGGCCGCCATGGCCGACCATGGCGGATATCTGGATGTAGGCCTCGTAGTCCAGCGGCACGTCCCATTGCGATTCCGGCAGGTAGGCGCCCAGCGGGCCGCCCACCTGCACCGCGCGCAGCGGCCGGCCGGAAGCGCTGCCGCCGCCGAAACCGTACAGCAGGTCGCGCAGGCTCAGGCCGAAGGCCTTTTCGACCAGGCCGCCGTGCTTGAGGTTGCCGGCCAGCTGGAACGGCAGCGTGCCGTGCGAGCGGCCCACGCCGTAGTCGCGGTAATAGGCCGCGCCCTTGGCCAGGATGATGGGTACGGTGGCCAGAGAAATCACGTTGTTGATGACCGTGGGCTTGCCGAACAGGCCGGAGATCGCCGGCAGCGGCGGCTTGGCGCGGACCACGCCGCGCTTGCCCTCGATGCTTTCCAGCAGCGAGGTTTCCTCGCCGCAGATGTAGGCGCCCGCGCCCTTGCGCACTTCCATGTCGAAGCGGCGGCCGCTGCCGTGCACGTCATCGCCCAGCCAGCCCACGCTGCGCGCCCGCGCGATGGCGGCTTCCAGCGTGTCGATCGCTTGCGGATATTCCGAACGCACGTAGATGTAGCCGTAGGTGGCGCCCACCGCCAGGCCGGCGATGGTCATGCCTTCGATCAGCACATAGGGGTCGCCTTCCATCAGCAGGCGGTCGGCGAAGGTGCCGGAGTCGCCTTCGTCGGCGTTGCAGACGATGTACTTCTGGTCGCCGGGGGTGCCTGCGACTGTCTTCCATTTGATGCCGGTCGGGAACGCCGCGCCGCCGCGGCCGCGCAGGCCCGAGGCCACCATTTCGTCGACGATCTGCCCGGGCTCCATGGCCAGGGCGCGTTGCAGGCCCTGCAGGCCGCCATGGGCGGCGTAGTCCTGCAGGGACAGCGGATCGGTCACGCCGACGCGGGCGAAGGTCAGGCGTTCCTGGTGCTTCAGGTAGGGGATTTCTTCGGTCAGGCCCAGGCGCAGCGGATGCTCGCCGCCACTTAGCCAGCCGGCGTCGAACAGCGCGGCGACGTCTTCGGGCTGCACCGGCCCGTAGGCGATGCGGCCTTGCGGGGTAGTGATTTCGACCATGGGTTCCAGCCACAGCAGGCCGCGCGAGCCGTTGCGCACGATCTGCACGGACAGACCGCGGGCGTCGGCGGCGCGTTCGATGTCGCGCGCCACCGTGTCGGCGTCCATGGCCAGCGCCGCGGCGTCGCGCGGCACGTAGATGACAATGGGGGAGCTCATGATTGCGCCTCCCGCGTGCGGGCCAGCAGTCGGTCGAGCTTTTCCGGCGTGACGCGGGCATGGGGCCGCCCGTCGATCATCACCGCCGGCGACTGGGCGCACAGGCCCAGGCAGTACACCGGTTCCAGGGTGAAATCGCCGTTCTTGCTGTTGGCGTGGAAATCACAGCCCAGCGCCGTGCGCGCATGGGCGGCGAGATGTTCGCCGCCCATGGCCTGACAGGCTTCGGCGCGACAGACCTCCAGGGTGTGGCGCGCCGCGGGTTCGCTGCGGAAATGCGGATAGAAGGTGATGACGCCGTGGACCTCGGCGCGGGACAGGTTCAGGGCCTCGGCGATGGTCTGCACCGCCGCGGCCGGAATACAGCCCAGTTCATGCTGGACCGCGTGCAGCACGGGCAGCAGCGGGCCGGGCTGGTCCTTCAGCCGGGCGAGTATGCGGGCGGTGGCCGCGATGGCCGGGGTGTGGGACGCCTGGGCCGCGTCCAGGGCCATCTGGCCGCCGCGGGCGCCGCCGCTGGACGCCAGATCGGATGTTGCCTCGCGCTGATGCACGTCGGTCTCCTCCTGTGTTGCTGTTGTGCCGGGTTGGATGTTGTTCGGTTTTATATGTTTTAAAAAACATATAAAACTCCCTCCAACCGCGTTATTTGTGTACTCTAACGGGGTAATTCACCGTCTTCAATAAGAAATAAATGACATATAAGTTCCGTATCGGCCTGCGGCCGCAATGGACCCTGGGCGGAGACGACGACCCGGCACCCGTGCCATTGCAGGATATGCTGGCGCTGCTGTCCGCGATCGATGCCACTGGCAATATTGCCGGGGCCTGTCGCGCCTGTGGCCTGTCGTACCGGCATGCCTGGGGCGTGCTGCGCCGTTTCGAGGCAATCTTCGGTACGCAGTTGCTCATCACCAACCGCCGCCAGGGCACGCAGCTGGCGCCGTTCGCGCAGCGCCTGCTGTGGGCCAACCGCCGCATCGAGGCGCGCCTGATGCCCACGCTGGACAGCATGGCCTCGGAACTGCAGGAAGAACTGGAGCGCCTGCTGCCCGAGAGCGGCCCGCATCTGCGGCTGCATGCCAGCCACGGCTTCGCGGTGGAGTCGCTGATGCAGCACATGGGCAACCGCAAGCCGGGCCTGGAGTTGCGCTACCGCACCGCCATCGAGGCGCTGGCCTCGCTGGAGCGTCGCGAGTGCGACCTGGCGGGCTTCCAGGTGCCGCTGGGCGATTTCGAAGCGCCCATCATGGAGCGCTACGCCCAATGGCTGCATGCTGACGAGTACATGCTGATCCACCTGGCGGTGCGCAATGCGGGCCTGTTCGTCACCGCCGGCAACCCCAAGCACATACGCGGCATGGCTGACCTGGCGCGGCCCGACGTGCGTTTCGTCAACCGCCAGATCGGCTCCAGCACGCGCTATCTGGTGGGCCTGATGCTGCAGCGGGCGGGGGTCTCGATCAGCGAGGTCCAGGGCTACGAAACCAACGAGTTCACCCATATGGCCATTGCCGCGCACATCGCCAGCGGCATGGCCGACACGGGCGTGGGGGTGGAAACGGCCGCCTGCCGCTTCGGACTGGACTTCATCCCGCTGGTGCGGGAACGCTATTTCTTCGCCATCCGCAAGGCCTCGCTGGAGACGCCGGCCATGCGCGACCTGCTGTCCATCATGCGCAGCCCGGACTACGTCGGCTACGTCGGCCAGCTGGCGGGCTACGACGCCCGCGACACCGGCAGGCTGCAGTCGCTGCAGGAGGCCTTTCCATGAGCGCGAAACGCGATGCGCCGGGATATGATGCTCCCATGAGCAAAGTGATCTTTCTTGCCGATCGCCGCAGCGGCCCGCTGGCGCCCGGCGAACTGCCGCCGCACGGACAGCCCGCGCTGGACCAGCGCGCGCGTCCCTTGCGCGACCTGCGGATTTCGGTCACGGACCGCTGCAACTTCCGCTGCACCTACTGCATGCCGCGCGAAGTCTTCGACAGCAGCTACACGTTCATGCCGCATTCGGCGCTGCTGTCGTTCGAGGAAATCAGCCGCCTGGCGGGCATCTTCACGCAATTGGGCGTGGAGAAGATCCGCCTGACGGGCGGCGAGCCGCTGCTGCGCAAGCATATCGAGAACCTGGTGGGCCAGTTGGCCGACCTGCGCACGCCCGCCGGCCGCCCGCTGGACCTGACCCTGACCACCAACGGCAGCATGCTGGCGCGCAAGGCCGAGGCGCTCAAGAGCGCCGGGCTCACGCGTGTCACCGTCAGCCTGGATGCGCTGGACCCGGCCATGTTCCAGGGCATGAGCGACAGCGGCTTCACGCCCGACGACGTGCTGCGCGGCGTCGACGCCGCGGCCGAGGCCGGGCTCGCGCCGGTCAAGGTCAACATGGTGGTGCGACGCGGCCTGAACGACGGGCAGATCCTGCCCATGGCCGAACGCTTCCGCCATTCAGGCCACATCCTGCGCTTCATCGAATACATGGACGTGGGCAATACCAACGGCTGGAATCTGGCCGAGGTGGTGCCCAGCCAGGAAGTGCTGGACCGTATCGGCGCGGCCTATCCGCTGGAACCCGTGGCCAGCGGCGAAATGGGCCGCGTGGCCGAACGCTGGCGCTACCTGGACGGCGGCGGCGAAATCGGCGTCATCTCCAGCGTCACGCACGCCTTCTGCGGCGGCTGTACGCGCGCGCGCCTGTCGCCGGAAGGCAAGCTCTTCCTGTGCCTGTTCGCGCACGACGGCTACGACCTGCGCGCACCGCTGCGCGACGGCGCCAGCGACGCCGAACTCGCCGGCATCATCGCGGGCATCTGGGCGGGGCGCAACGACCATTATTCCGAGCTGCGCGGCCGCAACATGGCCGACCCGGCGCGCAAGATCGAGATGAGCTACATCGGTGGCTGAAGCGTTTGCCAGCAAGGGCATCGCCGGCCTGATCCTCGCGGGCGGCCAGGGCGCGCGCATGAACGGACAGGACAAGGGCCTGGTCGTGTTGCGCGGCGAGCCCATGGTGGCGCACGTGGCGCGCCGCCTGGCGCCGCAGGTGTCGCGCCTCGTCATCAGCGCCAACCGTCACCTGGATCTCTATGCCCGCTACGGCGCCGTCGTGCAGGACGGCGAAGCCGATCTGGGCGCCTGGCAAGGGCCGCTGCTGGGCATTGCCGCGGGCCTGGAGGCCGCACGCCAGGAGGCCTGGCTGGTGGTGGCGCCTTGCGATACGCCGTTCCTGCCCAAGGATCTGGCAGCGCGCCTGGTGCGCGCGGCCGAGTCCGCCAATGCGCCCATGGCCTATGCGGTGGCGGACGGACAGCGCCATTCGGCCTGCATGGCCTTGCGCACGTCGCTATTGCCCGATCTGCTGGCGTACCTGCGGGCCGGGGACCGCAAGGTGGGGCTGTGGCAGGCGAGGATGGGCGCGGTCGAAGCCAGCTTCGACGACGCGCCCGATGCCTTCATGAACGTCAACACGCCAGATGAACTGGCGCGGGCCGAGCGCTACGCCAGCCAGTGACGCAGGTCGTAGTAGGCGACCCGGTCCTTGTCCTGCACTTGCACGTCGGCCGGCAGTCGGGCCAGGCCCGTCGCCCAGGGCAGCGAGCTGATCACCCCGGAACCCTGATGGCCGTAGGGCACCAGTTCGGCGCTGCCGTCGTCGGCCAGACGGCGCTGCACGCGCAGGAATTCCTCGCGGCTGTCCTGGCGCGGATGCTCGGTGCGCAGCGGCAGCAGGCTGGTCGGCGGGAACAAGGTTTCGCGGCCCTGCATGCGGCGCATCAGCGGCGTCACCAGCAGGGTGAACACGGCGTAGGCCGACACCGGGTTGCCGGGCAGGCCGACCACGGGCTTGCCGTCGATCTGCGCCAGCGCCACCGGCTTGCCCGGCTTCATGCGCACCTTCCATAGCGCCAGTTCGCCGCCCAGCGAGGCCAGCGCGGGCTTGACCAGATCGCGTTCGCCCACCGACACGCCGCCCACGCTCACCACCAGGTCGCAATCGGCCAGCAGCGTCTTGAATGCGGCGTGCAGGTCGGCCTCGGTGTCGCGGGCGTGCAGCACGTGCACGGGCAGGGCGCCCATGCCGCGCGCCAGGGCGGCCAGCATGGGGCCGTTGGAGTTGTAGATCTGCTCGGCCGCGCGCGGCTGGCCGGGCAGCACCAGCTCGTCGCCGGTGGTCAGGATGCCCACGCGCAACTGGCCGAACACCTGCACGCGGGCCAGGCCTTGCGAAGCCATCAGCGCCACGTGGGCGGCTTCAAGTACGGTGCCCGCGGCCAGCAGCGGCGCGCCGGCCATGGTGTCTTCGCCGCGGCGGCGGATGTGCTGGCCGGCCTTGGGCGCACGCGAGATTTCCACCTGGCCGTCGGCTTCGGTGGTGTCTTCCTGCATGACGACCGCATCCGCGCCTTCGGGAATCAGGCTGCCGGTGAACAGGCGGATGGCGTGGCCAGGCTTGAGAGGTTCCGGCATTTCCCCCGCGTAGCAGCGCTGCTGGATGGGCAGGCGCACGCCGGCGCCCCAGTCGGCCACGCGCAGCGCATAGCCGTCCATGGCGCTGTTGTCGGCAGGCGGTATGTCCACGGTGGCGGTGAGATCGGCGGCCAGCACGCGGCCGGCGGCATCGGCCAGGCTCACCTCTTCGCTGCGTTGCAGCGGCCCCGCGGCGTTGGCCAGCAGGGTCTGGGCTTGATCAAAATCCAGCATGGGTCAGTTGTCTTCTTCGCGTTGCTTGAAATGGGTGGCGAAATTGCAGGGGCGGTGACTGCTGTCCAGCTGCTCGCGGATGATCTGCGCCCAGGCGGTTTCGCAGGCGTTGTTCGAGCCGGGCAGGCAGAAGATCAGCGTCTGGTTGGCCGAGCCGGCAAAGGCGCGCGACTGGATGGTGGAGCTGCCGATCTCGGTATAGGAGATCTGGCGGAACAGCTCGCCGAAGCCGGGAATCTCGCGGTCCAGCAGGGGCATGATGGCCTCGGGCGTGTGGTCGCGATGCGAAAAGCCCGTGCCGCCCGTGGTCAGGATCACCTGCACCTCGGGATCGGCGATCCAGTCGCTCATGATGCGGCGGATCTGATAGATGTCGTCCTTGACGATGTCGCGGCGCACGCACTGATGGCCGGCATGCGCGAGGCTATGGGCCAGCAGATTGCCGGAGGTGTCGTCGCCCGCGCTGCGGGTGTCGCTGACCGTAAGCACGGCGCAGGCCAGCGAAACAAGGCTTTCGTCGCTCATGGATTTTCCTCTTCTAGGCGGTGGTGTCTTCATCCCAGGACTGCGTGCGGTCCTGGTCGGATTGGCGTTGCTCCACCCAGAAGCTGCTGCCGCCCGCGAGGGTTTCGCGCTTCCAGAAGGGCGCGCGCGTCTTGAGCGCGTCGATGATGTATTCGCAGCCGCGGAAGGCGTCGCCGCGATGGGCGCTGGCCGCCGCGACGAAGACGATCTGGGCATTGCGGTGCAGCGCGCCCACCCGGTGCACGATGACCGTGCCGGCCAGGTTCCAGCGCGCGCGGGCGGTCGCGGCGATCTCTTCCAGTTCACGTTCGCACATGCCTGGGTAGTGTTCGAGAAAGAGCGTGTCGGTGGGCGTGTCGGGCGCGTAGTCGCGCACATAGCCCACGAACGTGACGATGCCGCCCACGCCCGGGCCGGCGCTCTCTCGCAGCGCGGCCGTGAGCGCGGCGCCGTCGAAGTCGGCTTCCTGGACGCTGATCATGGCGTTCAACCTCCGGTGACGGGTTCGAATACCGCGACCTCGTCGCCCGCGCGGATGGGCGCGGACGGCTTGGAGTGGGTCTGGTTGATGGCCAGCTTCAGGCGCGCGGAGGGCGCCAGCTGGGGGTAGCGTTCGCCCAGCGCGGCAAGCAACTGCGCGCCGGTGGACTCGCCTTCCAGTGGCCAGGCTTCGGAGCGCTTGCCGACCAGTTCGGCCACGCGCGCGAAGTAGAGAAGATTAATCGTTGCGCCATTCACCGCTTTTTCCTCCTGCCTTGTACTTAAGGCGAACTTGCTCGATGACGATGCCCTTGTCGGCAGCCTTGCACATGTCGTAGATGGTCAGCGCGGCGACGCTGCAGGCCATCATGGCTTCCATTTCCACGCCGGTCTTGTAGCTGGTGCGGCAGGTGGCCAGCACGTCGATGCGGTGTTCGGCGTCGTCCAGCGCGAACTCGACGCCGACGAAGGCCAGCGGCAGGCTGTGGCACAGCGGGATGGTGTCGGCGCAGCGCTTGGCGGCCAGGATGGCGGCGACGCGGGCGGTGTTGAGGACTTCGCCTTTGCCCTGGCCCGGCTGGGTCAGCAGGCCATAGGCGACGGCGTTCATGCGCACGCTGGCGGTGGCGATCGCCACGCGCTCGGTGTCGGTCTTGGCGATGACGTCGACCATGCGGACCTGCCCGGCTTCATCCAGGTGGCTCAAGGTTGGGGTGGGCGTGGACATGGGAATCGGGAGCGATAATTGTTAATGATTGAAAAGGGCGGTCCCGGCTGGCCGGATCGGCCCATCGATACGCCTATGATAGACGAGCGGTGCAGGGGGCGCGATAATCGCGCCTGTAGTCATTAGAAGGACGGAAACGCTCGTCCTTCAATTCGTATCAGGAGACGCGCAATGCCCTTGCGGATGCCCAAGCTTCGGTTAACCCGCCGGGTCGGCAAGATTCTTCTGGGTATTGCGGCATTCGTACTGATCCTTTTCGGGGTTGCCGCCTGGCAAGTCCCCAAAGTGCTGCACAACGTCCTGGTGCAGGACGTCTCCAAGATGATCGGGCGGGACGTCTCCGTCGGCGACATCAGCTTCAATCCCTTCACGCTGACCGTCCGCGCGCGCGACCTGGCCGTGGCCCAGCCCGATTCGCAGACGCCGCTCTTGACGCTGGCCGAGCTGGACGTCAGCGCGGCCTGGACTTCCCTGTTCTGGTTTGCGCCGGTCGTCGATCGAATGACGCTGCGCGAGCCTAACATCGCCATCGTCCGCGAGGACGTCACGCGCTTCAATTTCTCTGATATTCAGCAACGAGTGGCCGAATTGACGGCCGCCCAGCCCGAAGAACCGCCCAAGCCGGACGAAGGGCTGCCGCGCTTCTCGCTGAACAATATGGTGATCGAGAATGGCACGATCACGCTGGATGACAAGGTCACCGGCCGCAAGCAGGTGGTCGACGAGCTGGGCGTGGGCGTGCCGTTCATCTCCACGTTCGGCTACGCCACCGACATCGATGTGCAGCCGCGCGTGCATCTGCGCATCAACGGCAGCCCCTTTGATCTGAACGGCGTGGCGCGCCCCTTCGACAAGGTGCCCTCGTCCACGCTGCGCGTGGCCTTCAACGGGCTGCAACTGGAAAAGTGGGCGGACGTCTGGCCCATGCCGCTGCCGTTCAAGGTGGAAAGCGCGCTGCTGGATTCCAACCTGCAAGTGGTGTTCGAGCAGCCCAAGGACGCGCCGCCCAAGATCCGCGTGGTCGGAGACCTTGGCCTGCGGCGGCTGGACCTGCGCGACACCGCTGGCGCAAATCTCGTCGCCTGGAGCGCGCTGACGGTCACCCGCCTGGAACTGGAGCCCATTGCGCGCCACGCCTATGTGGGCGAGGTGGGCCTGTGGGCGCCGCAGATCCATGTGCGCCGCTACGCCAATGCCAACCTGAACTGGCTGGACGTGGTCGCCGGGTTGAAACGATTGGGCGGCGTGGAGCCGACCGCCACGCCGGTGGCCGACAAGCTGCGCAAGGCCAGCGGCCTGGACCCGACCAAGGCGCTGTCTCTTATACACATCT